>JAFPZV010000167.1 GCA_017417085.1 Deltaproteobacteria bacterium
AGATCAACCTGGTTGTCAACACGCCGGCCGGAAAGGTCAGTGCCTATGACGATTCCTATATCCGCAAGGCGGCCATCAAGTACAAGGTAACCTACATCACCACCACCGCCGCCGCCATTGCCGCCGCCAAGGGAATCGCCGCCCGCCGGCAGGGGAAAGAGAAGATCCGCAGCCTGCAGGAGTATCATCGCTAAAACGAAGAGCAGCAAAGATGGTATCCATGAAAAAGCTTTTGTTTGTTTTGACAAGCCTGATGATGTTGCCACTGGCGCAGCTTCACGCCAAAGCGCCGGTGGCGGCATCCGGCAGTGTTGCCGCCGCCCCCGCGCAGGCGCCGAATGCGCCATCCCCATCGGAGGAAAAGGCATCCATCCAGGAAGCGGGTGCAGCGCCACAGGGAGGAAAGGAAGCGTCCGGACCGGAAAAGGCCGGAGAAGCTTCGTCCACGGAAAACCGGCCCGCACAGACAGCTACCACGGAACCGCAACCAGCGGAAAACGTTCCCGCCGCTTCCGAAGGCGGGGCGTCCGCTTCTCCGGAACATCAGGCGCCGGCGACTTTCGTCGGAGAGACACAGCCCACATCGCCTGCCAACGATCAGGAGTCCGCGCCAACAGCCAAAGAAAAGGTCTTTTCTTTCGACAAACTGCTGGATATCGCGCAAAAACTGGCCGCCTTCCCCTACCGTTCCACTTCGGAACCGGTGCCGGATTTCCTGCGGAAAATGGATTTCGACGCCTGGCGCGACATCCGCTTTCGTCCCGAAGAGGCACTGTGGAAAGGCCAAGGGCTTCCCTTTGAAATCCAGTTTTTTCATCCGGGCTTTCACTACGATCGCCGCGTCCGAATCAACATTTTTGACGAAAATGAGGTGATCCCGCTCCGGGGACTCAAGACCATGTTCGACTACGGGAAAAATGCCTTTGCCCCGCAGGTCCCCGAGGAAATCGGATTTGCCGGATTCCGTATCCACGGCCCGATCAAGAGCGAACAGTACTTCGACGAAATCGCGGTTTTTCTGGGAGCCAGCTATCTGCGCGCCATCGGGCGTTCCCACCGCTACGGGATGCTGGCCCGCGGTCTGGCTGTTGCCACCGCCACTCCGGAAGGCGAGGAATTTCCGTGGTTCAGGGAATTCTGGATTGAAAAGCCGGTCGCCGGCCAAAAATATTTGCAGGTGTATGCCCTGCTGGACAGTCCGCGCATCACCGGCGCCTATGCCTACAAGATCTTTCCCGGCGAAGAAACCGTCATGGAGGTCCGGAGTGTGGTGATACCGCGCACCACTATTGGCAAGGTGGGCATCGCGCCGCTCAACAGCATGTTCTTCATCGGCGAAAACAGCGGCTCCCGCAAGTTTGACGATTTCCGTCCGGAAGTGCATGATTCGGACGGCCTGCAGGTCTTTTTCAACAACGGCGAATGGCTGTGGCGGCCCCTGCAAAATCCCGCAGCCCTTCAGCTCAACAGTTTTTCCGCGCCGGATGTCCGGGGCTTTGGTCTTGTGCAGCGCGACCGGAACTTTGCCAACTACCAGGATCTGGAGGCACATTACGAAATCCGTCCCGGCACCTGGGTAGAGCCCCTGAACGCATGGGGCCCCGGCCGCCTGGAACTGGTACAGATCCCCACGATCGACGACATTCACGACAACATCGTGGCCTACTGGATTCCGGAACAGGCACTGGCACCACATCAGCGCCACAGCTTCGACTACCGGCTGCGCTGGCTGGATGCGGAACGGGTGCTGCCGCCGACGGGATATGTTGTCGCCACACGGATCGGCAAGGATCCCAACTGCGACAACGCCAAAATCTTTGTGCTGGATTTTGAAGGCGAAACGCTGCGGGCATTGCCGCCGGATACCGAACTCACACCGGATGTCTGGGCCGGCGAAGGCGGAAAGATCCTGGAGTGTCAGACTTTTCGCAACCCGGTTACCGGCGGCTGGAGGCTGACGCTGAGTGTCAAAATGGATGAAACGTCCAAACTGGCGCATATTCTGCCAGACAAACGTCCGCCTTTGGAACTGCGGGCCGTTCTGAAGCATGGCCAGGACATCGTCAGCGAAACCTGGAGCTACGCCTTTAAACCGTAAATACAAAAAACCCAAACCGCCATAACGGGTATTTGCCGCCATGACGTTCAAACAAAAAGATCCTTTGGAACAGGCAGGACGACGGCTCATGCGCTACCTGCATGAGCTGCCGCTTTCCGAATCGCGCCGTCTGGAAATCGCCTCCAGTGTCATGCAGGAACTGCAGCACATGCCACCTTCACCGGAAAGTTCTCCCGGGGCGCAGGCGATGCGCATACTGCGCGCCCGGCTGGACAAACTGCCGTTTGACCCGGTGCCGGCAGCACTGCCCGCAATGGTGCGGGGGCACATGACACCGGAGGAGATGGATCGCCGTCCGTGGTGGACGGCGGTTTCACGTTTTCTGCAGCGGCTGAAAAAAAAGCTGGGATTCAAGGTAAGTTCCACCGATCCGCTTGCCCGGTTTCGCACACCACGCACGGAGCATGAATTCTTCAACGAGCCGTGGTGCCGCGTCGCCCTGTTCCGGCGTATCATTCTTGCGATACTGGTCATCGGTCCCGCGCTGATTGCCGGACCGGTCTTTTCCACCATTTTGCCCCAAAAAGGCTCAACCGTTCTGGAAATAATACTGATCGCCGTCTTTGTGCTGCTCCTTGCCTGGATCTCCATTGGATTCTGGACGGCCATGCTGGGCTTTGCCACTCTGGTGCGCCACTTTGACCGGATGATACTCACCCGCGTCGCCGAAAAGGAGACCGTCATCCGCCCCAACGTGAAAACCGCCATTTTGTTTCCGGTCTGCAGGGAAGACATGGGAAGGGTCTGCGCCGGAATCGCCGCGACCTGGCGCTCGCTGGAACGTGCCGGTCAACGCGAAGGCTTCGACATTTTCATTCTCAGCGACACCAGCCAGCCGGATGCTTGGGTCGAGGAGGAAATCGCCTGGAAGCATCTCTGCCAGGCCCTGCAGGCCGAGGGAAAAATCTTTTACCGGAGACGCCGCATCAACCTGAAGCGCAAGAGCGGCAACGTGGCCGATTTCTGCCGCCGTTTCGGAAAGAGCTATACCTACATGGTGGTTATGGACGCCGACAGCGTCATGTCCGGGGAAACCCTCAAACAGATGGTCATTACCATGGAGCATCAGCGCCGTGTCGGCATTCTGCAGACAGCGCCGGCGGTCACCGGACGCGAGACGCTGCTGGCCAGGGTACAGCAGTTCTGCAACCGCGCCTACGGTCCCATGTTTGCCGCCGGACTGCACAGCATGCAGCTGGGCGACGCCCAGTTCTGGGGGCACAACGCCATTATCCGTATCAAACCCTTCATGGAACACTGCGCCCTGCCCCGGCTTCCCGGCAAACCGCCGCTGGGCGGCGACATCATGAGCCACGACTTCATGGAATCCGCCCTGATGCGCCGCGCGGGCTGGGGCGTATGGCTTGCCTTCAACCTTCCCGGCAGCTATGAGGAAACGCCGCCAACCCTGCTGGCAGAACTGAAACGGGACCGCCGCTGGTGCACGGGCAACCTGCAGCATCTGCGGCTGGTCTTTACCCGCGGACTGTTTCCCACGCACCGGGTGCTGTTCCTGAACGGCGCGATGAGTTATATTTCCGCCTTCCTGTGGTTTTTGCTGCTGCTGCTTTCCACCACGGAGGCGATTCTCATGGCCGTGCGCAAGCCGGTCTACTTCCCCACAACGCCTTCGCTCTTTCCGCACTGGCCGGTCTGGGATCCCTCATGGCCGCTGGCACTGCTGGCCTTCACCGCCGCGCTGCTGTTCCTTCCCAAATTCTTCAGCGCCGGGCTCATTATCGCCCGGGGCCTTGCCAGGCGCTATGGAGGCAGCATCCGCCTGCTGCTCAGCATCTTTGCCGAAATGATTGTCTCCACCCTGCTGGCCCCCATCCGCATGCTGTTTCACACCAAGTTCGTGTTCTTCATTCTGATGGGACGGCAATCCGGTTGGGGCAATCAGCAACGTGACGATCGCGGCACCTCCTGGAAAGAGGCCTTCCGTTTTCACTGGGCGGGAACCCTGTTCGCACTCGTCTGGGGCGGCGTACTCTATCTGCTCAATCCGGCGTTTTTCTTCTGGATTTCTCCCATAGTCGGTTCGCTGGTGCTGTCCATTCCCATCTCCGTATTCACCAGCCGGGCATCCTGGGGCAACCGCCTCCGCCGTTGGGGACTGTTCCTCACTCCGGAAGAAATCGATCCTCCTCGGGAACTGCGGGAGCTGGCCGAAAGCAACGAGCGTTTCGACCGGATTCCTTCCCCGCTTGATCTGCCGGAAGGCTCGGGCTTTATCAAGGCGGTGCTCCATCCGGAGATCAATGCCCTGCACCGGACGCTGCTCGCACGCCGTCCCGGCAAAAAGAGCCTGTTCCTGCGCGAGCATCGCGACGAACTGCTGAACAAGGCCCTGACGCTGGGGCCCGCAGCCCTGTCGGATCACGAGAAAAACGAACTGCTCTGCGATACGGAGATGATGGAGAAACTGCACACAGTTTTATGGGAATTGCCGGAAGAGAAACTGGCTTCAAAGTGGCAGCTCTGTATCTGAGGGGAAAGGGTACTGCGGACAAGGCATGGATGCACATCCATGTTTGCAGCATAAACGAACGGGCTTTGCGAAAAATGCCTAGCGTTTCAGCAGCGTCTTGATATCGCGCAGAGGCGGCGTTCCAAACAGCCGGCGATATTCGCGGGTGAACTGTGACTGGCTTTCATAGCCCACCTGAAAAGCGGCTGTCCCCGCATCATAACTTTCCTCCAGCATGAGCCGCCGCGCCTCGGTCAGGCGGAGCCGCTTCTGGTACTGCAGCGGGCTCATGGCGGTAAGCATGTGGAAGTGGTGGTACAAGGTGGAAACACCCATGCCAACTTCGAATGCCAGTTCCTCCACCTTCAGCGATTCCCGGTAATGCTTGCGTATCCATTCCACCACCCTGGCGATTCGGTTGCTCCGAGTGCCGGTGACAGCGATTTCCCGCAAATATTCACCCTGTTCACCCGTCAAAAGCCGGTATATAATTTCATGTTTGATGCCCCCGTAAAGCGCCGGGATATCCTCGGGCTGGTTCAACACCGCGACCAGCCGCGTGAAGGCATGCAGCAGATCTTCCGTTGCTTTTCCAGTCGTTATGCCACGCCCGCAAGATGATTTTATCGATGGAAATGCCAGCCCATGTTCGACCAGAATCTGGCGAACAACTTGCAGATCCAGTTTGAACCCCAAGGCTATGTAGGGATATTCGGGAGAAGCATCCCGAAAACGGACGAGCACCGGCAATCCCGTGACAGAGACCAGCAAATAGTCTCCGCTGTTATAAACCAGCTCATCGTCACCCAACAGTAAGGATTGACTTCCCTGAAGGACGACAGCAATAAGCGGTTCAGAGAGGAAAAACGTCCTCTCCCTCGGCTTGTCCTGGCGATACAGCACTACTTCCGGTACCGCCGTCAAATTGTAGCCCTGTTTGGGAACATATTTTTTTATCTGAGAGAGTAGTGCTTGCACTATCTTGTCGCGTTCTACAGATTCCATAGTTCGAGCATCCTGCCTACAGAGAAAAAAGCACTGAAAAGAACGACACAAATTCTGAATAAAATCTGTTATTTGTACAACCCTTTTATTTGATATCGGCAGAATCAGACAAAAGAACGGCAAGATCATGCTTATTCTTCAATATTCCGAAAGGCCCCTCTACGGTATAAAATCGCCGTTGCGGCCTTTTCAGTTCCGATACTTCCTTTTTATTTGTTATCGGCAGAATCAGACAAAAGAACGATAAAAATCATGCTTATTCTTCCATATTCCTAAAGAATCCTTCTTACGGTATACAATTGCCGCTGCGGCCCTTTTCAATTCCGATACTTTTTTTAACGAGGAGAGCACCATGCAAGCAGCCACAACCCTTTACCTCGAATGCAAGTCCGGCATCAGCGGAGACATGCTGGTCGGCGCCCTGCTTGATCTGGGCGCCAGCCGCGAAAAGCTGCTCACCGCACTGGAAAGCCTGCATCTTCCCGAGGTAAGTGTCAGTATCTCAGAGGTGATGAAATCCGGCCTGCGCGCCTGCGATTTCGACGTGCATCTGCCCGATCACCCCCATGACCATCACGGCCACCACGAAACCGCGCATGAAGGACATCACCATCATCATGAACACCGCAACCTTGCAGCCGTCAACGCCATCATCGAGAAAGCCGAGATTACGGAACGGGCCAAAATGCTCGCCCAAAAGATGTTCTTCGTGGTGGCCCAGGCGGAAGGCAAGGTGCATGGAAAACCGCTGGACGAAGTGCATTTCCACGAGGTGGGCGCGCTGGATTCCATCGTGGATATTGTGGCCGCCGCCGTGTGCATCGACGATCTGGACATAACGCAGACCTGGATATCGCCCCTGCACGAGGGCTGCGGCTTCGTGGAATGCCAGCATGGGCGTCTGCCGGTGCCGGTACCGGCGGTGGTCGCGATCGCCTCCGCCCACCATTTGCCGCTCACCATTACCGAAACGCCCCAGGAGATGGTCACCCCGACCGGCATCGCCAGTGCCGCGGCGCTCGAAGCGAAAGTGAAAAATCCTGATGGCTGCATCATCCGCAAGGTGGGCTACGGCGCGGGCAAACGTGTTCTTTCCCA
>JAFPZV010000168.1 GCA_017417085.1 Deltaproteobacteria bacterium
GATGGGTTTCGCCATGTGCTGCTATCTGCCGCGGGTGCGGCATCTGCATCGGCTGGATGCCCGGGCGCTGCGCGGGAAACTTTTCCCGCTGATCTTGACATTTCCTTTTGAGAAAATTGGGCGTTAGTTCAATAGAGATTGACTGTGCATGTGGATGGTGCCGGGAGGATACGATGGATGTGCGGGCGATTCTTGAAGCGGTAAGGGATGGCAGGCTCTCGGTGGCGGAGGCCAGCGCGCAGTTGACAGATTTGCCCTATCGGGATCTGGATTTTGCCAAGCTGGACCATCACCGGCGTTTGCGGACCGGTTTTGGGGAAGTGGTTTTTTGCCCGGGAAAGACAGACCGGCAGCTGGAAGCCATTGTGCGGGCCTTCATGCAGGCGGGGCAGGCGGTACTGGGGACGCGCTGCACTGTCCAACAGGCGGATTTTCTGGCCGCTTGCGGGATTCTGGCGGATTTTGACGAAGTCTCCCGCACGCTGGTCGTGCGCGGTGAAACGGGCGCTCCCCCGAAACTGCCCGGCAGCGTCGCCATTTGCACCGGCGGCACCGGCGATCTGCCGGTGGCGGAGGAGGCTGCGCGCACCGCGGAGTTTTTTGGGCTGCGCGCGGAACGCTGCTACGATGTCGGCATTGCCGGACTGCACCGGCTGCTTTCCAGGCTGGAGAGCATCCGCAGCGCGCGCGTGGTCATAGCCATTGCCGGCATGGAAGGCGCGCTGGCGGGCGTCCTTGCCGGACTGGTAGCGGCGCCGGTTGTCGCGGTTCCCACTTCGGTGGGCTACGGGGCTTCCCTCAACGGCATCGCGCCGCTTCTGACCATGCTGAACAGCTGCGCGGAAGGGGTGGGGGTTGTCAATATCGATAACGGTTTTGGTGCTGCCATGCTGGCCTGCCGGATGTGCCGCGCGCTGGCGGAGGAAGCGTGAGAGAGGGGAGCTGAGCGCCCAATGCTGAAGACTCTGGAAAATTTTCTGCTGCCCTTGACTTCCGGCGGCATCGCGCTGGCCTACTCCGGCGGAACGGACAGTCTGCTGCTGCTGGCGGTCCTTGCCGGAATGTGGCGCAGGCAGGATTTCCCGCTGCTGGCGCTGACGTTTCACTCGGCGTTTCATACCGAAGCGGAACTGGACTCGGCGCGTCGTGACGCCCGGGCTCTGGGTATCGCGCCCGAGGTTGTCGAATTCGCGCCGCTCGACGATCCGCAGCTGCGCTACAATCCGCCGGATCGCTGCTATCTCTGCAAACGTGCCATTTTCACGCGTTCCCGGGAACTGGCCGGCCGCCGCGGCATGGCGACCCTGATGGACGGCACCAATGCCGATGATCTGCTGGAATGGCGGCCGGGACGGCGGGCGCTCGCGGAACTGGGCGTGGTTTCGCCGCTGGCGGAGCTGGGCATCGGCAAGGCGGGCATTCATGCACTGGCCCGGGATCTGGGCCTGCCGGTCCATCCGTCCAACTCCTGCCTGGCGACGCGTTTTCTCCACGATACGCCGCTGCTTCCGTCCGAACTGCGGCGTGTGGAGCAGGGAGAGGCTTTGCTGCATGGACTGGGGCTGAAAAAGGTGCGCTTGCGTTGGCGTGATGGAGCGGCGCGGGTTGAAGTGGACGCCGGGGATTTTGAGATGGCGCTGAGCCAGCGCGGGACGATAACGGAAGGGCTGTGCCGCCTGGGTTTTGGCGGTGTAAGTCTGCAAGTGGCCCCGCCCAGAGAAGAATGCTTTTCTGCTGGACTGGAAAATCGTCAACAGAAAGTCCCTTCCCTCCTTTAGGGGAAGGGTAGGGATGGGGGAAGTAGTCTGTAATTGCTCCCCAC
>JAFPZV010000169.1 GCA_017417085.1 Deltaproteobacteria bacterium
ACGGTTGTCCCGGTAGATCAGGCCCTGCTCGTAGAGTGACACAAACACTTCCCGAACGGCCCGGGAAAGTCCCTCGTCCATGGTAAAGCGCTCGCGCACCCAGTCGCAGGATGCGCCCAGGCGCTTGAGCTGGGAGATGATCTGTCCGCCGGATTCGCGCCGCCAGCGCCACACCCGTTCGATAAAGGCATCACGCCCTATCTTGTGGCGGTCGGTTCCCTCCTTGGCAAGCTGCTTTTCCACCACATTCTGGGTGGCAATGCCGGCATGATCGGTGCCGGGCATCCACAACACCTCGTAGCCGCACATCCTTTTCCAGCGCACCAGAATATCCTGCAGGGTGTTGTCCAGGGCATGGCCGATATGCAGCACCCCGGTTACATTCGGTGGCGGAATAACTATGGAGTACTGCGGTTTATCCGAGTGTTCGTCCGCATGGAAAAAGCCGTTTTTTTCCCAGAAACCGTACCATCTGCCTTCAACTTCGCGGGGATTGTAACCGCTGGAGAGATTCTTGTCCGTCGTCATCGTCCTTGTCCGTCCTTGTTAAGGCGTTTTCCAGAGGAAAGCGCCGGGTGTTTTGTCATTAAAAAAGGGCAGCATTCCAGCATTTTAAACACGTTGGGGAGATCTCAAGAAGATGAACTTCCGCCCATCAAAATCCGCTTCCAGTAAACGCGCGCCAGACATGAAGCCTTAAAAAAGAAAGTTTTTTAGTGTAGCGCAAAGCCCGCAAAAAGAAAACGGAGAGCATACATAATGATCCCCGTTTTCCCATTTTTTATCTTTTCCATTGGGGAATCCTGAGACATCCAGCCCCCTGGTTTCCGATTCGATCATTCAGGCCCTGGGCAGTTTCAGGTTGCGGATCTCCTCTTTCACAAGGCTCTCCGCAAGCTCCGGTACCACTTCCCAGGCAATGCGTTCAACAAGTTTCGGGGCCAGGGCATCGACCCGCATCCGGATCTCGTTCCGCACCATGGCCGCAAGAGCCTCGTCAGAAATGGCCGCCTGGGCGGCGTTTTTCTCCCCGGCAGTGCCTTCCCGGTTATCTTCGTCTTCTGCTACCAGATCCATTTCGTCCAGAATGAAAGTCCTGGCCTCTCCAGGCTCCGAAGCAACGTCAAAAGTTCCCATCTGCGGCGCATCCGGCAGCAGGGGGGCTTCCTGAACCAGCGGCGGCATGCTCCCCTCTCCCTCCGGGGCCGTCACACCGTTATCTGTCTGCAACAGTTTTTCACTCATGCAACCTCTCTCTTTATCTCAAAAGGCCCATCTTCTTTGCCCATGAAATACAAGCGCTTCATCTTGCTTCCCCCAAAACGGCCAACCTCAAAAATTCATGAAGTAAAATGATAGCATTTCCGCAACCTGTACGCAAATGAGCATAAAAAACTGCGTCCCGAATCAGGCATGTGCGTCCCCGAGCGGGCCTTGCCCAAAATCCTCCAACAAGCGGTTGCAAAATGCACCGTCATCGCCCACGATGGGAAAAGCGGCGCGGAGCTTCCCGCAGTCCATCCCGGCATGTATTGCCAATCGTCTGCAAACCTCCAGGCGCCGTCTTTCAAACCACCCTATCCCTAAAGGAGAAGACAACCCTATGCTGACGCTGGAACAGGCAAAGGAGCTCAATGCCACCATGGTTACCGAACAACACCTCATCATGCATGCGACCAACGTCATGGCGGCCATGGGCGCCATGGCCAGATACTTTGGCGAGGATGAGGAGCACTGGAAAGCCATCGGCTTCCTGCATGACTACGACTATGAAAAATACCCGGAGGAGCATCTGCAACACACCGAAGAGCCGCTTTTAAAGGCCGGACTTTCCCCGGAGGAGGTACGTGCCATCCTGAGCCACGGCTATGGCATCGTCAACGACGTGCTTCCCCAGACCAATCTGGAAAAAAGCCTGTTTACCGTGGATGAACTGACCGGCATCATTCAGGCCTGCGCGCGCATGCGCCCCCACGGCATTACCGATCTGGAGATCAAAAGTTTCATGAAGAAGTACAAGGACAAAAAATTCGCGGAAAAGTGCAGCCGCGAAACCATCGAGCAGGGCTGCGCCATGTTGGGAATGGATGTCCGGGATGTTGCGTCAATCTGCATTGAGGGCATGCGGTCCTATGCCGCGGAGATTGGCCTCCTGGGCACCGAAAGCTGAGGAGCTTTCGCAAGCGGGCGTTTCAACTCCCGACAGTTTTCCCCATCTTCCTGTTTCTTGGGCCGGTCTCGTTTCAGATCTCCAGCAGTGTGCGAATGACGGTGCCGGCCATGGTCAGGCCAGCCATCGGCGGAATCCAGGATGTCGAGCCCAGTGCGGGACGCTGCCAGGGGCCGTGGACGGGCGTGGGTTCCGCCGGCCGGCGCGGGATGCTCTGTTCGGTGGAAACGACCGCCGTCACACCGGAGGAAATGCCGCGCCGCCGCAGTTCCTTGCGCAAAACCCTCGCCATGCGGCA
>JAFPZV010000170.1 GCA_017417085.1 Deltaproteobacteria bacterium
CAGCCCGCATGCCGGATCGCTTTGGGCATCCGCGCCTTCCAGATGCAGGCCACTCTGCGGCGCTTTCGTGTTTCCTGCGGCCTTTTCCGCCAGAATGCGCAGCGTATTGCTTTTGCTGCTCTGCACATCCGGTTGATCGAAAGGATTGATACCCAAAACAGTTGCGGCGGTTGCCACCGCGAATTCCCATCGGAAAAACTCGCCGCCCAGATCGTAGGGATCGGCGAGCGTTATGGTGATGATCGGGTGCTCGAGTTTTTTGAGTCCATCAACCAACGCGGCGGTTGCCTGTTCTTGTGGATCGGAATCATCCAGCCGGTACCAGACGAAGACGCGATCGTCGCCGTACTGTTCGGCGGGCAGAAGGGTCTCGTCGCTGATGGGCAGAATACCTCTGCCCTCCTTGCCAGTGCTTTCGCCGATGAGTTGCTCCACCCACAGCCCGAAAACTTTCAGGCGTTCCGGTAGCAGGAAGGTCAGTTTGTCGCGCCCCTGCAGGGCAAGTTCACCCAGTGCCGCGCCCAGTGCCGCGCCGGGATTTTTGCGTTCGGGGATATCAGGTCCGCAGGACTGGATGAGCAGACGGGCGCTGGCAAACAGTCGCCGGATGTCCAGCCCCATCAGGGCAGCCGGCGCCAGACCGAAGCAGGAAAGTGCCGAATAACGGCCGCCGATGTCGGCAAAGTTCAGGAAAACCTTGCGGAAATGGCAATCTTTTGCTCGTTGCACCAGCGCTGTGCCGGGGTCGGTAATGGCAATAAAGTGTTCGCCCGCGCGTTCACCGGCCGTCTCCTCCATTTTCGCGTAAAAGTAGCGCGACAGAGTGGATGGTTCGGCAGTCGTGCCGGATTTGCTTGCCTCGATGAAGAGCGTTTCGTTCAGACGCAGTTGTTTTTCCACGGCGCGAATGGCACGTGGATCCACGCTGTCAAGGACGAAGAGCTCCAGGCCGAAGGCGGCGCTTCCCAGGGCTCGTTGCCAGACCAGCGGCGTCATGCTGCTGCCGCCCATGCCGAGCACGACAACCTGGCGGAACCCGCTGGCACGGACCTGATGGGCAAACTCCTCCAGCTCGGGCAAACGCTCCTGCATCCGTTTGACTATGGGCAGCCAGCCCATGAAAGCACGAATGGCGGCGTGCGTTTCGGGGTGAGCCTTCCACAGGGTGGCGTCATATTCCCAAAAACGTTTTCCAAAGGCCGATTCCTCCATGGCATTCAGGCGTTTTTGCGCAAAGCGGGAATAGAGCCCCAGCTCCAGCTGCTGTGGACGGCGGCACTCCTCCAGCAGATTGACGCGTTCCACGTCAAGACGCGCCAGTAACTCGTCGTAGGGCGCGATAAATTTGACGATGCCTTCCTCTTCCAGCGCGCGGCCTTCCGTTTCCAGCGAAATTCCCAGGTCGTGCAGTGTTTGAAGCAGCTTGTCCGTGTCGTCCGGGGCGATTTTTTCATCCAGTGTGGCTGTCACCCTGCCATGCGCGCGGAAGGCCGCCAACGTGGCCGGAGGCACAGTGGTGATTGTGTCGCGGGCGACCAGCTCCTCCACATACTTCACAACGCTGTAGGCGGGATTTTTTGTCCCGGTACTGGCCCACAGCAGGCGTTGCGGCCGGGCGCCGAGTTTTTGCAGACGGGCAAAACGATCGTTGTGCCGGAAAAGCTCCAAAAAAGTTTCGTATGCACGGCGTGCCGCCAGAATCGCGCAACGGCCGCACAGCGCGCGCGCCTTTTCACCGTGGACGGCAGACAGTTGTTCCAGACGCGGATCCAGACGGCTGTCAATACGGCTGATGAAGAAGCTGGCCACCGAAGCACAGCGATCCAGGGGAGCGTTTTGATCTGCGCGTTTTTCCAGCCCCTCCAGATAGGCTTCGGCGACCTGACGGGCGCGTTGCGGCGAAAAGATCAGCGTAGCGTTGACGTTGATGCCTTCTTCTATCAGCAGGCTCAGAGCCTGGCAGCCTTCGTCGGTGGCAGGTACCTTGATCATGAGGTTGGGACGATCAATCAGTTCCCAAAGTTTGCGCGCCTCTTCCACTGTTGCCTCGTAGTCG
>JAFPZV010000016.1 GCA_017417085.1 Deltaproteobacteria bacterium
AGCGTTGGAAAGGTGGTTATCCGCTCCCGGATAAAGGTCACATGGCCTCTTACATTGCGTACCGCAAAGTCAAAATATTTTTTTTCAGGAAGATATTTGACCAGTTCATTTGAACAGTAGGCCAACCAATGATCGTGGGCTCTCTCATGATGGTTGGCAATAAAATATTCAAATGCATGAACGACACAGTCCAGCAACTTTTGTTCATGGGTTATTCCATATAAACGCATCAGGCTGAAGGTCGCTTCGCCATCGTAATAGATGATGCGATGTCTTTTTTTGACGCTCAGGTCGTTTGCATTGAGCACATGTACGAAACTGCCGTTATGCTGCTGCATGGCAATAATGCCGTTTGCCAGCCAATTGGCAAGATTCATATATGCAGCATTATTGCCGTCGTCAGGGAAGACGGAGATATATTTTACCAGGGCAAGAATGGTTACCGCATTGCCGCCAAGCTTTATATCGTCTTCCACATCTGTCAGATAGGACAACTCGTCTTTATAATGGCGAATCCAGTGCGTTATCAAATAGTGCAAGGCCTTGCCGATTCGTTGTTGTATGTCGGTCAGAGTATTCAAAGTGACGCGTTGGTTGCTGATGACGGGCGTGGTGGAACTGTTGGGTGTTTTCCCCGTTTTAAAAGAAGTGCGGCAGGCTTCATAGCTTTCCAGCAGGGCATAGGTACTGCTGGCATGGCGCAGGGTGTTGTAGGTGGGGATTTCCCGGCCAAAACAGGGGAAATATCCATAGCGGTACTGCCCGTTTTCCTGAATTTGCGATGCCAGATACTGTGAACCCAGATCAAGAATTTCCTGAAGTGAATCGATGCTCAGCTCGGGCATCTTCCGGTGCCCCTGCTGGCGCGAATCGGTGCACAAAGCGTGCATTTGCCCGGTTTGCGCATCAAGGAAGACGCCGTCCGTCTGGAAGATGATGACAGGCAGATCGGCAGAAAATTGCGGTATTTGGCTGCTGCCATGCCGGGCCTTGATATAGATTTCCAGATTGTTCCGGTTGACCTGTGCTGTCGGCTCGTCATTGTCTGGATACAGGCAGGCATTGGCGTTCAATTCCATTTCCGTCAGCAGAAGCCAGGGTTCTTTTGTCCCCGGGAGGGCAATGCCTGAACGGAAATAGTTGCGTTTATATTTTCGCAGAGTTCTTGAAAGGTCTGCCCAATTGGTTTTTTCCTGCTTGATAACCCATTCCAGCCGGAGCCAGCACAGGGGTTCGGCAAATTTGTCCTGCGCCGTTTTCAGCTTTTTGGCAATCTCAGGAACAATTTCCTGTATCCAGCCACTTTCATTCTGGTCCTGCACGGAGAGGCTCATCGTTTTTGCGCGGGTTTTCCCATCGGAGACGGACAGGATGAACATCCGGTCCAGCTCACCGCCCTGCAGAGTACGGGATGAACAGCGCCTGGAAATACTTTTGGCGAAATACTCGACCATCTGGGTGAGTTTGTCTGACGGTGCGGGACTCTTGGCCGCCTGGGCCGGGCTTGCCCCCTTGAGGGTCTTGTCTGTTTTTTTTGCTTTGTGAAGTCTGTTGGACATTTATTTTTTTTGAGCGTCCTTTTTGCTTTGGGTCATTGCGGATGGAAGAGGTTCATAGTGGGCCACATGATGAACAGTTCCAATTCTACACGGTCGGTTGCCCTTTGGGTTTGGCCATGTTTTGAGTTGCGGAGCAGGGGGGCTGTTCCCTGCTGCCGCTGAAGATGCTGTCGCACGGTGAACCCTGTGGAAATGTCAATGATTCACCTGGCCAGTTTGGACATGGGATTGGGGCCGCGCCACAGTATGTTCAGGATGGAGACCTGGAATTGGGGGAACGGGAGGCTTCATCCTGTCCATGGCTGAAAGAACGTGCATCCTCCAACGATTCCAGATGCGTTGTAATGGTGGTGTTGGGGAGCACGGTGCGGACCGCATCTTCAAAATCTTCGGCCAGGCTGTGGGCCTGATGGACTGTCCAGTCGCCGGGAAAGAGCATGTGCACGGTGATGAAGCGCGCGGAAGCCGCCTGACGGGCCAGCAGCCCGTGAAAGATAATGCCCTGCGCTTCGAACTGCTTCATAATTTCCGTAATCCTTTGCATCTCCGCTTCCGGAATGGCGGCGTCCATAAGGCCGTCAAAAGAGCGTTTCAGGATGCCTGTACCCGCTACGGCGATTTGCAGGCTCACCAGCAGCGCAATCAGGCTGTCCAGCCAGAGCCAGCCGGTAAGCCACACGCAGGCTACACCCACAAGCACCCCCACAGCTGTCCAGACATCGGCCATCAGGTGCTGGCCGTCTGCCTCGAGCGTGATGGATTGATACCGTTTGCCGGCATTCAGCATGATGCGGGCAGTCGCAAGATTTATGGCCGAGGCGATGGTTGAAACGATAAGGCCCAGTCCCATCTGTTCCAGAGGCTGGGGATGGACGAGGCGTATGACTGCCGTATAGCCAATGGCGATGGCGGCGCACAGAATGAGCAGGCCTTCGAAACCGCTGGAAAAATATTCGGCCTTGACATGGCCGAAAGGATGCTTCTGGTCGGCGGGGCGCGCGGCATAGCTGAGCATGACCAGCGCAAAAGCCGCCCCTGCCAGGTTGACGAGCGACTCCACCGCTTCGGAAAGAATGCCAACGGAACCGGTCAGGAGATAAGCCATGGTTTTCATGCCGATAGTGATCACTGCTGTAACGACAGAAAGCCAGGCATAACGGGTGAGGGATGGGGCAGATTGAGTCATGATGAAAATTCTTCTCCAAGCGGTTGAGATGAAGTGACATGAAGACGGCGCTCTCTGCCGCGAAGACCGGCCGCTTCATCCCCAAAGGCTTGTTGTAAGTGGATATTCACGGAACTTTTGCCGGGAAAGAAGGCGCTGTGGCCATTTTACAACGCGCCCTGAAAAGAGAAATTGTTGACAACCGGTATGTGCTGATCCGGCAGTTCAATTTCCGCCTCAATGCGGTAGACCCCGTTTGCTGTGGACTGGACGCTTGCGGCATAGCCGCCTTCCACAAGAAAACCGCCGACCTCGAAAAAGGAATTGCCCGGCGCCGTAATGCGGTAGCGCACCTTGGCGTCCGTTACTTCGTGACCGGCAGGGTCGGTGATGAACAGCACCAGGCGGGACGAATGCGAAAAGAGCGACAGCGCATAGGGCAGACTTTGGCATGGAACAACCGCCTGGGACGCATCCACGACCTGGTAGGAGAACAGGTAATCCCTGGTGCTGGTTTGGTAAATGCTGCGGTGTGGGGAAGCGGTTTTCCCCGTGCCTTTCAACAGGGAGACGCGTCCGCCATATACCATGAGCGACATTATTATTCCGAGAGTTGATATTCCAAAGAGTGCCCGAATTGCTGCCCGCACCATTGTGTCCTGCTTCCTTCCCCTATGGTGAATTTCCCAATTTTTATACAAAAACGTATAATAATAGCACAGAGTGTATCATTATCACCACAGTATTTTTCGGGAATCAGGCAGTTTTGTGCGGGTTGTTCGCGTTGCGGTGGATTCTTTTTGCTGCGGATGCTCTGTTGGAATCGTCACCGCGTGATGGTGCGCTGAACTGCCAGTCGGTTTCGAAACCGGGAGGATAAAACTTTTCCTTCGGCCGGTTGAAATATCCGAACTGCACATGGGGAACCCGGCGCTTGATGGTATCGAGCATGGCTTTGATCCCCATGCCTTCGCCGTCCAGGTGCTGGGAATGCAGGTAAAGTCCGGGCGCTATGCTCAAATTGCGCATCTGCACCATGTCCACGCCGGCTTCTTCTACCAGGCGAATCAGGGCGTCCACTTCCTCGGGCAAATCGCTCAGGCCGGGAAAGACCAGGTAGTTCAGCATGGTAAACAG
Organism: Deltaproteobacteria bacterium; assembly: GCA_017417085.1. The sequence continues at coordinate 3,862 of JAFPZV010000016.1, forward strand.
CCCGTTTTTCTTGGCGTTATGGACGGATTGCACCACATCCTGGAATGCATAGCAGTGCGGACGATAGTAGTTCTGGTAACAGGTTTCCCGCGCCGAATTGAGCGAAATTCGCATGGAGTCGATCCCTGCGTCCGCCAGGCGGGACACTGCGTCGGGAAGCGAACCGTTGGTGTTGAAGTTGACGGTGCCCCGGCTGGTCTGCCGACGGATTTCCCGCACCGCTTCGCAGATGCGATCCGCCTGGAGAATGGGCTCTCCTTCACAACCCTGCCCGAAGGAGACAATGGCGTTGTCCGCCTTGCGCAGATGCGGTACCGCAACGCCGCAGATCTCCTCTACCGTGGGAACAAAGGTGATGCGATCCTGACTGGAGGGGCAGCACTCCGACTGCTTGAGCGAGATACAGCCCAGACAGGCGGCGTTGCAGGACGGAGAGGTGGGGAGCGGAGCTTCCCAACGTTCCAGAAAGAGATTTTTGGCGGCAAAGCAGTGGTAATCCAGCGCGCAGCGTGCCAGCTGGCGCAAGAGACGGTTGTCTGGATGCGCCTTCAGGCGGGCGCGGGTCCGCGGTTCAACCTGGCGGTCGTCAAACCTGTCCGGATCCCACTGATGACTTTTATCCACGCGCACCGCGGCCACATAGAAACGCCCTTCCTCACGGCACCAGCCGACAGCGGTGTAGGCCCACAGCGACAGACTGTCGCCGTCCGGCGCGAAGTGTGCCGCCGGCAGCAGGGTACGGGTAAAGGCCGGGGCGACGAAGGCCGATACCGCCTCGATCTTTTCGCCGCCGAGGAAGGACGGCATGTGCGTTTCCTGCCTCAAGCGTCCGTTGTGGCGATCATAACCAAGAACCGGCATCCCCGGCAGGGTAAACAGCCGGCTGCCCTCCGGTAAAGGAATGAGTTCTTCAGAACGAGGTTTGCGAATGCGGGTTCCATTCATTCCGGCCATCAGCAGATGGGGATGTTCAAAAACTTCACCGCGGGCATTGGCGGCTACTGCCAAAATGGTTTTATCGTGCATAATGAAAAGGTCTTTTTGCCAAGATAATGATATTGTTATTTTTAATACTCAAGCGTTCCATTTTGCGGGAGCATTCTTATGGCGCTGCTCTTGCCCGTTGTTTCATTTGG
>JAFPZV010000017.1 GCA_017417085.1 Deltaproteobacteria bacterium
CGGTGTACCAGCTCCAGCCGCCGCGCCCTTCAAAGGCCGGCGCATAGTAGATATCCGCTGTCTGCTGATGGGGCGGCAGTCCGTAGACCTGCATGTCTTCCGGATCGTCCGTATGTGCAAGCGGCGATATCTTGCGCCACAGGTCAACCGCGCGCTGGTGCTCAAGAGCCGCTTGCGAGGCGTTGCCGCAACTCTGCTCCAGCACCAGCAGGGCATCCACCAGCCAGGAAACCCCGTGGGTGTACTGGCCGCCGTTTTCACGCACGCCTGGCGGGTAGTCGGCCAGACGTCCCGGATAGAGGTCATCATTTTCGGTGTAGGGCGGATCGAAGAGCTGCACCAGACGCTCCCGTTCCAGCGTGTTGAGCGCCGCCGCCATGATTTCCCGGCCGCGGGCGGCATCGACTGCGCCGGAGAGAATCGGCCAGGCGGCCATCAGGGCGTCGTTCCGGTTGGATTCCCGGCCGTCATCGGTGATGAGCCGTACATAGTGATCGCCGCGCCAGATGTGTTTCAGGGCTTCTTTGAGACGGGCGGCTTTCTCGCGGTACGCCAAGGCACGTTCGCTGTCGCCCCGCCTGTCCGCGACCTTCGCAAAGCTGTTGAGAATCCCGTAAAGGAAGAATCCCATCCAGCCGCTTTCACCGCGTCCCTTGAAGCCCGCGGTATCCAGCCCGTCGTTCCAGTCTCCGGCGCCCAGAAGCGGCAGCTCATGCGGTCCGTATCGCCGCAGGGCAAGTTCGATGGCGCGGACGCAATGTTCATAGAGCGTCGCCGTGTCACGGGAGGGACGCGAGGCCACCACCGCCGCTCCGGCGGGCGCTTCCAGGAAGTGGGAGCATTCATCCAGGATGCCATAATCATTGGTATCTTCAAGATACTGACAGACGACGTAGGGCAGCCAGAGATGCGGATCGGAAGCATTGCCGCGCATGCCGATACCGGTTTTGCCCTCCCAGCTCAGGTGCCACCAGTGCAGAACATCGCCTTCCGGGAACTGCTGGGCAGCGTTGAGCAGGATCTGGCTGCGCGCGATTTCCGGATGGGTTTGGGTCAGGGCCAGAACACTTTGCAGCTGATCGCGGAAGCCAAAGGCGCCGCCGCGCTGGTAGGGACCTATCCGGCCCCACAGATGGGCGACCAGCACCTGGTAGGGCAGCCAGATGTTGAGCAGTCGGTCCACGGCCTTGTCACCGCTTTCGACCTGTCCCTTTTCCAGCATGGCGCGCCACCAGGACCGGGTCTTTTCGAAAGCCTGGCGCATTGCCTCAACAGAGGAGAAAGCTTTTGCCAGTTTTTCGGCCTCTTCGGGAGTGGCGGTTTGCCCCAAAATGACGCCCACCTCGATGCTCTTCCCAGGCGGAATGCTGACCTCGCCGCTCAGGGCAAAGCAGCGGAATCCGTCATCGGGCGCGTTTTGGTCGGAAAGGCCCGTCGTCACCATGACCGGATTTTCCAGATCATGCCCGCCCAGGAAACGGGCGCGCACGGTTTCCGTGGCGGAAACCTTGAAGGTCGCCGCGGCAAAGGCCCAGCCTTTCCAGAAGTCGTTGGCGGGGTTGGAGGCCAGCAACAGATCACCGCGTTTTTCGGTGACAAGGCGATGGCGGGTGTCCACCGGCGTTTCGCCCAGCATCACCTGGAAGTAGGGAGTCAGGCGGTAGCGCGCGGTTTCCGCGGAGCTGTTTTCAATCTTAAGCAGCAGCAGTTCCGCTGGCGCGTCCGGGAGAACGAAGCGGGTCAGGGCAATACGCGCTCTTTCGGTTTCATGCTGCTGGATGGCGTAGCCCACGCCCCAGATGTTTTGGAAATTCCCCGGTTGGCGCAGGGGAACAAAGCCGGGCGTTACGGTTTCGTTGCGCTCCATGTCGTGGATGTAGAAAACCTGCCCCGGCAGCTGGGAACAGACCGAATCGGTATCGCAGGGGGTGATGCCGTTTTGCTGGC
>JAFPZV010000171.1 GCA_017417085.1 Deltaproteobacteria bacterium
ATTCGTTGCGCAATATCCGTTTCGGAAAAAGGAGCGATCGTGATGGCGCTCACCGACTCGCCGCAGCGCGCCATGACGGTGACCTCCGCAAGTTCGCGTCCCCTGCCGTATCCGGCGACAATCGCCGCAGCCGTTTGCAGGGCCTCCATACCGGGATTTCCGCTCACAAGCCCCACAGGCCCCGCGCAGCTGCGCGCCTGTAGCAGCGTATCCTCCGGCCGGGCCAGTTTCCGTAGCTGATCGTTGCCTTCCTGATTGCGCCCCACAGTCAGCCACAGGCCCGGCCCCAGATGGAAGCGCCGCCCTGCCCGCAGCAACTGGACATCGTTCAGCGTCGCGTCCGGAAGGTCCTCCAGCAGCGCTTTCAGACGGCCGACAAAGGATTTCTCCGTCAGCAGGCAGCCGCCGCCCGAACTGGGATACTCGCGCAGGCCCCACTTGCGGGCAAGTTCCTCCTGACGGCGGCGGCTTCGTCCCTGAATATCCAAAAGCCGGTTTCTGTCCACCTGCCCGGTCTCTTCCATTTCGGTCGGTGGCAACAGCTTTGCGCTTAAGGGGCGCAGAATCCGTCCGGCTATGCCGGAGGTTTTGGCCACCGCCCGCAACGAGCTCGCGTTCTGGCTCATTGGACGCTGCCCCAATACCTCGCCGGAAAAAAGAAAGTCGAAACCTTCCTCTTCCAAAATCTTTCCCGCCATCCGGAACATGAGCGCGTGGCAGTCAATGCAGGGGTTCAGATTGCGGCCGTAACCATAGCGCGGATGCTTCAGCATCTCCAGATGTTCCACGCCGATATCACGCACCAGAAGCGGAATGTTGGCCATGGCCGAATATTTGAGCGCCTTGGCCGCGTCAAAAAAGGGAGTGACAAACGTCACTCCCGTCACATCTATACCCTGTTCACGCAAGAGCAGCGCAGCCAGAATACTGTCCAGTCCTCCTGAAAAAAGCCCCAAAGCTTTCATCGCCTTTTTCCTCTATTCCGATTGCTCCAGTTTCAGAGCCCTGTCCAGAAGCTCCAGAGAATGGCAGACCCGGCAGTTGAGACCAGCATGGTTGATGCTGTCCTGCAGCTGCAGCATGCAACCGGGGCAGCCGGTCGCGACAACAGCGGCCTTGGTTGCGGCAATGGAGTTTACTTTTTTAGCGCCGATTTTGAGACTCAAATCGTAATGATAGACGGAAAACGTTCCGCCCAGGCCGCAGCACTTGTCGGCATCCGGCATTTCTACAAACTCGATGCCCGGCAAGGCCTTCAACAAGGCGCGCGGTTCGGCCGTCACCCCAATGTTGCGCAGATGGCAGGGATCATGCCAGGTAACGCGGATCACTTCAGCCGGCGCCGGCGCATGCGCCAATATTTCCTGAATGCCGTACTTCATCAGAAACGGATGGATGTCCATTACCTTGGCCGCCAACTCTTCTCCCGCCTCGCCGCCGATTTTAGCCAAATGGCTGCGCAGCCCGAAATTGCAGGAAGCGCACATGGTCAGCACCGCGTCAACTTTCGTCCGGCTGAGTGCTTCAAAGTTGCGCTGTGCCAATTCCGTAACCACTTCGCCCGATCCCGCGGAAAGAGCCGGCACTCCGCAACAGCCCTGTTCCTTCGGAATGTGGATATTGATCCCGAGCGCCTTCAGCAGATGGATGGCCGCATCACCGATCTGCGGGAACATGAAATTGATCATGCAGCCGGTAAACAGGGCCACATGCGGACGATCTTCAGCTCCGGGAATAAAATCGGGATAGCTGTCACGCAGGAAATGCGGCGCCACCTTTGGAATGGTGCGATCGCGGCGTATGTAGGGCGCGGGGAAACGCAGGCGCAGGCCGCTTTGCTGAGGGATGCGGCGGAACAGCACAGCGGAAAAGAGATGCCCGAAACGCGCCCCAAGCTTCATCAGCCAGGGCCGCCGGAGTACCTGCGTCAACCCGACGCCAAACAGGCTCAAACCTTTTTGCGCGGCTATCTCACGGCGGGTCGCGGCGACGATTTCCTCCACCGGCACCTTGTTGGGGCACTTGTTCGAACAGGAGCCGCACAACAGACACTCGGAAAGATTGCGCATGAAGCGCTCGTCAATGTCCGTCTTCCCCTCCAGCAGCGTCTGGGCCAGCGCCATCTTGCCGCGCGCCACCACCGGCTCGCGCCGTTCCTGATCGTAGACCGGGCAGTAGGCATGGCAGGTGCCGCATTTGACACACTGCTGGATATCGTGCAGATAGTCTTTTAATTTCGGTTGTCTGTCCTTCATTGTCCACCATCCGTTCCGAAGATTTTTCCCGGGTTGAGAATATTGTTGGGATCAAGCGCCCGCTTGATGAGCCGCATGTAGTCAATGACCTTGTCCTTGAGCTCCATGCGCAGATAGGGCGCCTTGGTGATGCCGATGCCGTGTTCGCCGCTGATGGTGCCCCCCAGCTGCAAGGTCGCCTCGAAAATCGCCCGCAGGGCGCGTTCCACCTTCTCATCCATGCCCGGCGTTGCCAAATCCACCATCACGTTGACATGGATATTGCCGTCACCGGCATGGCCAAAGTTGATAATCGGCACGCCGACTTCCGAAGAAATTTTCTCCAGCGCCACGATCATGTCGGGAATACGGCTGCGGGGCACACAGATATCCTCGTTGAACTTGTTGGGATTGACCGTGCGCAGGCTGGGGGAAATGCTGCGCCGCAATTTCCAGATATCATCACTTTCCGCCTTGTTCTGTGCAATCTTGGTGTCCACCACTCCAAAGGGCTGGACAATGGTCAGGATCTGCTGCGCCTGTTTTTCCAGAAGTTCGGGCTCGCCGTCCACTTCCACCACCAAAACCGCCTTCACCTGCTCGGGGATGACGATATTGGTGGCCTTGCGCACCACGTCCAGACTGGTGGAATCCATAAACTCCAGCGTGGTGGGAATGATCCGTCCCAGCACGATATGCGAAACCGCCTGGCTCGCGCCGCGAATGGAGTCAAAGGTGATAAGCATGGTCTTCACCGCCGCCGGTTTCGGGATCAGCTTGACAATGATCTGGGTAACCACGCCCAGCGTCCCCTCGCTCCCCACGAAAAGCCGCGTCAGATCGTAGCCAACCACGCCTTTCATGGTACGCCCGCCGGTGTTGATGATGTCGCCAGTCGGCGTTACCACCTCCAGGCCCAGAATATAGTCGCGGGTCACGCCATATTTGACGCAGCGCGGCCCCCCCGCGCACTCCGCTACATTGCCCCCCATGGAGCTGAACTTGAGCGAAGCGGGATCCGGAGGATAAAAGAGGCCATGCGCCTCCACCGCCTTTTGGAAGGTTTCCGTCACCACACCCGGCTCCACCACCGCTATCATGTTGTCTTCGTCAATTTCGAGAATGCGGTCCATCCGCCGGAGCACCAGCTCGATGCCACCCTCAATGGGCAGGCTGCCGCCGGAAAAACCGCTGCCGGAGCCACGCGGCACCACCGGGATCCGGTGGGTATTGGCCAGTTTCAAAATTTCGGCAATCTCCGCCGCATTGTGCGGGTAGATCACCACATCCGGCAAATA
>JAFPZV010000172.1 GCA_017417085.1 Deltaproteobacteria bacterium
GCCATGCTCACCGGCGTGACCAAATTCAGCAAACTCAGCATCTTCAGCGATCTGAACAATCTGAACGATATTTCCATGATTCCCCAATATGCCACATTGTGCGGTATAACCGGGCAGGAACTTGAAACGTACTTTGCTCAAAGCATTGAAACGCTGGCCCAATGCAACAAAATTTCCGCTGACGAGGCCAGAGAACATTTGAAGCGCCGCTACGATGGCTATCTGTTCGAGGAACATGCCGAAAGAGTCTACAATCCTTTTAGCCTGCTCAGCACATTCAACAACAAAAAGTTCATGGATTACTGGTTTGGAACCGGCACACCGACTTTTCTGGTGGAAATGCTGGCCAGGGAAAATTTCTCTCTGGAAACTCTGCCCAATGAACCGGTTGACGCGGCCGGATTGAACGCGCTGGATACCCTGGCCAGCAACCCTCTGTCCATTCTCTACCAAAGCGGTTATCTCACCATCGATCATTATGACGATTTGGGCGTCTATTACCTGCGTTTTCCCAATGAGGAAGTGGAACGCAGCTTTTTGAAGCAGCTCCTGCCGCTGCAGGTCGCCAAATGCCAGCAGCCAACCAGCAGCCTGCTCATCCGCATGATAGGGCATATCCGCCAGGGTCGGGCCGGGGCCTTCATGACGGAGCTGGAGGCGCTTTTGGCGGATATCCCCTATGAACAGGGCAAACCTGGTGAGATCTACTTCCGCAATCTGCTGTTCACCATCTTCCGGCTGGTGGGTTTTTACTGCGAGGTGGAGCATCCGGTGGCGGGCGGACGTTCCGATGTGGTGATCAGGACAAAAGATTTCATCTACGTGCTGGAACTCAAAGTGGATCAGTCGGCGGAAGCCGCCTTGCGGCAGATCGAGGAGAAGGGGTACGCCGCGCCCTATGTGGCCGATCCGCGCAGGCTGTTCAAGCTGGGCGTGAACTTCAGCACGAAGAGCAAGCGGGTGGACGAGTGGCGGATGGTTGAGGCGTGAAAACGCCTGTGGAAACCATGACCAACAACAGGAGAAAGGATGAACGATAATGAAACTGGTTGTTCTTGACGGCCATGCGCTCAATCCCGGTGATTTGAGCTGGGAGGCGCTTTCTTCGCAGGTTGGGGATTTTGTGCTTTATCCGAGGACGGCGCCGGAACAGGTTGTCGAACGGATAGGCGATGCCGAACTGGTGCTGACCAACAAGACCGTGCTGGACGAAACGGTGCTGGCACGGACGCCGTCTGTGCGCTACATTGGCGAGCTGGCGACCGGTGTCAACAACATCGACCTGGCGGCGGCCCGGGCGCGCGGCATCGCGGTGACCAACGTACCGGCCTACAGTACCGCCTCGGTGGCGCAGATGACCTTCGCGCTGCTTCTTGAGCTCACCCTGCAGGCCGGGCACTACGCTCAGTTGGTGCACTCCGGCGCCTGGGCGCGCAGCGCGGACTTTTCCTTTTTTGATACGCCTCTGGTCGAACTGGAGGGCCTGCAGATGGGGATCGTCGGTTTTGGCCAGATTGGCCGCCGGGTAGCCCGTTTGGCGCAGGGCTTCGGCATGAGGGTGGCGGTTCATACCGCCCATCCGGAAAAGTACCGTGAGGCGTATGCCGATCTGGAATTTCTGGATCTGGAACCGCTGCTGCGCGAAAGCGACGTGGTTTCGCTGCACTGTCCGCTGACACCGGAAACCCGCCAGATGATCGATGCCAGGCGCATTGCGCTCATGAAACCCACGGCCTATCTTGTCAACACCGGACGCGGCCCATTGGTGGACGAGCGGGCGCTGGCCGATGCCCTGAAGGCCGGACGAATCGCCGGAGTGGGTGTGGATGTGCTTTCCAGCGAGCCGCCTTCGGCCGACAATCCGCTGTGTTCGGCGCCCCGCTGCGTGATCACGCCGCATATCGCCTGGGCCACGCGGGCGGCCCGTCTGCGGCTTATGGCGGTTGCCGCCGACAATCTGCGGGCCTTTTTGCGCGGTGAGCGTCTGAACCGGGTGGATGGGGCGTGATTTTGCAACGCCACGGTACCCCTGCCGCAACTGCCGGATTGCTCTTTACCTCAATAGCGGTATAATAACAAAATTTTACAATTTCGAAAGGGAAGGGGTCAGCAGCCATGCTCAGCCGTACGGAAAATACAAATTCGAAAAAGAAGGGGTCAGCAGTCACGCTCAGCCGTGCGGAAAAGATTCAGATGTTGGTTGCCGCCGTCATTCTTGTAGCGGCCATCAGCGGTCTCCTCTACTTTGTGTATGCGATGCCGACGGTCATCAAGGTCGTACCGCTTCAGCAGGCGCACGAGAATGTGGCAGCGGCCCAACGCGCCCTGATTCTGGAACAGGAGCTGCTGAAAGAGGAAGAGGAAGCACGCAGGCAACAGCAGGCAGCTGCCGGGCAGCAGACCTCCGAACCTGCCGCTTCTCCTGAAACGGATGTGCAGAAGCCGGAACCTGCGCCGGAAGTCCGCTAACTTTTTCACGTTTGGCAAGAAAGAAGGATCCATGACTACCGAGAAGAAAATGCTGGATAAGCCCTGCGTGGGTTGCAACATGGTTCGGGAAGGCGCAAACGCCCGTTTTTACTGCGGCGGCGAATTTGAAGAGGACGATACCACCGATCTGGGAAAAATTGTAAAACGCAAACAAACCTATTACCGGGTAATCCCTTCCGCCGAAATTCCCATCTGTGATCACTGCGTGAAAAAATATCAGCTGATACGTTTGATTCCGTGCGCGTTTATCAGCCTGCTGTGCTTGATGGCCTTTTTCAAGACCACACTCATATTCTGGCACAACTTTGGCGCCGAGGGGAATCTGGTGTATTTGCCGGTCATGGCTTTTTTCCTGTACGGTTGTATCCTTATGCTCATGAAGGTTTGTGAACTGCGTGACACGGAGGAACTGCGTGACAAGATGGCCATTGCCGCCCACAAGCCGGCCTTGAGCGCCTACCGGTTTTTCACCCAGCGCGAGTATCAGAAGTTCAGGGTCAAGGAAAAGTAGGAAACACCTTTTTTCGTCCAAAGGAACGCCATGAATCGCATACGATCCGATATTGCCGCCATGCAGGCCTATGTTCCCGGGTTCCAGCCCTCGCCGGAGGAACATTTCATCAAACTCAACACCAACGAGAATCCCTATCCGCCTTCCCCGAAGGTCGTTGCGGCCATTCAGGCGGAAGCGGCCAGGGGACTGCAGCTCTATCCCGACGCCCGGAGCCGGGCGGCGCGGGAAGCGGCCGGACGGGTGTACGGTTTTGATCCGGAGTGGATCATCATGGCCAACGGCTCGGACGAGGTCCTGAACAACCTGATCCGCTGCTGTGCCGCCGAAGGGGAGCAGGTGGGCTACCTGCATCCCTCCTACTCCTACTATGCGACGCTGGCGCGCATCCAGGGGGCCGTGCCGGAGCCGGTGCCGCTGGATCTCGCCCTGCAACCGTCAATGCCACTGGAAGATTTCTCCGGGAAGATCTTCTTTCTGACCAATCCCAATGCGCCCTTTGGTTTTGCGTTCCCCCTGGATTTTATCGACGAGCTGGCCGGAAAGCTGAAAGGCATGCTCGTGATCGACGAGGCCTACGCCGATTTTGCCGGCATCAGCGCCTGCGAACTGGTGCGCCGCCATGAAAATCTGGTGGTGACCCGCACCTTCTCCAAGAGTTACTCGCTGGCAGGAATGCGCATCGGACTGGCCATTGCACAGCCGGAAATCATCGCGGCGCTCGACAAGATCCGCGATCACTACAACCTGGACCGGCTGGCCCAGGTTGCCGCGGCCGCCGCGTTGGAGGATCAGGAGACCCTGCGCGCCAACGTCGAACGCATCTGCGCCACCCGCGACTGGTTTGCCGCCGAGCTGCGCAAGCTGGGCTACGAGGTGCTGCCCTCCCATACCAATTTCCTGTTCTGCACGCCGCCGGACCGCGATGGTGGGAGGATCTGCAAGGAGCTGTTCGCGCGCCATATCCTGGTGCGCCACTTCAGCGATCCCTCGCTCTGCCACGGTTTGCGCATCTCCATCGGCAGCCGCGAGGACATGGAAACGACGCTGGCCGCCCTGCGGGAGCTGCAATGAAAAAGCAGTGCGTTTCCCGGGGAGAGAAGAGCCCTGGCAAGCATGACGTTTTTCCTGGGGGGCCGTTGTGAAAAAGTCCCCTCATGTGCAGGTTGAACTGATAACCGAATCCGCCGATCTGGAACGCCTGGCACAGGATTTGGCTTCGGAGACGGTGCTTGCTGTCGATCTGGAGACGGATTCCTACCACTGCTACTTTTCCCGCGTCTGCCTGCTGCAGTTCACCTCTCCCCGTTTCAGCGCGCTGGTCGACCCCTTGGCCCTGCCCACGCTTGAACCGTTGCGGCCGGTTTTTGCCGATGCCCGCATCCGCAAGATCTTCCATGCC
>JAFPZV010000018.1 GCA_017417085.1 Deltaproteobacteria bacterium
GCCCGCATTGCCAACAATCCGGCCTTCAACGTGCCCAAAGTTGCCCCCATGGGAAAACTGGCTCGTGACAAAGACAAGAAAAAAGCCATGGACGATGTTTTCCATGCGGCATCCACCATTGGCGGCTATCTGAAGGATCTGGGATTCAACGTGGATTTCGCGCCGGTTGCGGATGTCATCACCACCGAGAAGGCTTCCCAGATCATCGGCGACCGCGCTTTTGGCAGGAATCCGCAATTGGTGAGGGAGCTGGCGCGTATGTATGCCAACGGGCTGCATTCTTCCGGGATCATCTCCTGCTACAAGCATTTTCCCGGTCATGGCAGCGTTACAGGCGACAGCCACAAGGATCGCGTTTCCACCAGCCGGAAGCTGGAAGAACTCTGGAAAACGGAATTCGTGCCCTTTGCGGATGCGCAAGCTGCCGGCATAGACTTCATCATGATGGGGCACATCTGGCTGCCCAATGTCACGAAAGAAGAGGCGCCAGCCTCGCTGTCAAAGGAGATGATTCAAATCCTGCGCACCAAACTTGGGTACCAGGGCATCATCATCACGGACGCTTTCAACATGGGCGCGATCGCCAAACATTTCCCTTCGGGCGAAGCTGCAGTGAAAGCCCTAGAGGCCGGTTGCGACATGGTGCTGATGCCACAAAAGTTCCAGCCCGCCTACGAAGCGGTTCTGCAGGCGGTTAAGTCGAGACGGCTCTCGGAAGAACGCATCAACGTATCGCTGCGGCGGATTTTCGAAGCCAAGAGAAAACTGCGCGCGGGCAATTGAGAACGCGCCGCTCCGGAGCAAAGGAGAGAGATGAGACAGAGGAAATAATCAAAATCCTCTACGGCTCCGGAAGAGGCAAGGCATAACAATAAACAGACAGGGCGTGCATCTCCGAAACAAAGACGCACGCCCTGTTTTTGTTTATTGCATCAAGATAAAAATCTCTTCACGGAGGGAAAGGCTCACAGATAACTGCGGGCGCCGACATAGCGAGCCGCATACGTGCCCTTGTTCATGTTGTCGATGCGTACGTTTTTCCCTTTGCTGGGAGCATGAATGAATTCGCCATTTCCCAGATAGACGCCGACATGGGATACTTCCCCGCTGCGCGGCGAAGTAAAGAACACCAGATCCCCCCGGCGCGGCGCTTCCACCGGACGGCCCGCCGCATACTGTTCCCGGGAAATCCGCGGCAGTTCCACACCTGTAGAGCGATAGGCGAGCAGCGTCAATCCGCTGCAGTCAACCCCCTCCGCGGCCGAGGTGCCGCCCCACTGGTAGGGAACACCGAGGTAGCTGCGGGCGGTATTGACAATCTGCTCCCGCCGGGCGTCTCCTCCTTCCACGAAAAGGCTGGTGGGATAGCTGGATGGGGCTATAATGCGAAACTCGGAAATGATGCCTTTTTGCCTGAGCTGCTGCGCGGCTTTTTCGGCATCGATCCGGGAGCGATAGTTGCCAAAACGTACCCGGTACATGGCACTATAGTCGCGGAAGTAATAGGCATCCAGATGCTGCTTGAGCAACTTGTTCTCCATCCGGGCAGCAAAATCCTGGCGGGAGAATACGCCCACCTGCACTGTATAGCCCTCCGTCTTCAGTGGTTGAACTGCCGAGCGTTTGGCGACGCGGGAATGCGTTGTGCTACATCCCACCATCAGCCAGAAGCATCCACACAGAATGAGCCACAGACACCCTCTCTGCATTTTTTTGTTCATTCCTCTCCTCTTCTTTTTTCTTCCTTCGTATGTACGTGCACCTGATTGGCAAGAGTCACCGGCGCATTTCGGCCCAGGCGGATATTCTGCCCGCAGTGGGTCAATGTCAAGCCAACACCTTTCGTGAGCTCGTAGGTCGTCCGGTCGTGCCGCACGTCCACCCTCAGCCGTTGTTCACGCACAAACAGCGAGAACTTGAGCCGTTTCACCAAGTTGGGCAGGCGCGGATTGAAACTGAGCATCCCGTTATAATCCCTCATGCCCGCAAAAC
>JAFPZV010000173.1 GCA_017417085.1 Deltaproteobacteria bacterium
ACCTGGTAGGGAATGGCAGCCTTGAGCATTTTCCGTGTTATTGATGCAAATTCAGGAAGTTCCTGCTGCAGTTGTTTAAGGATGGATCCCAGATCGGCCATGTTTGTATAGCCTTGGGTTTTTGTGTTTACATAGTTTTCGGAACGCCTAATGCAACGCGCATAGGCTGTCAGGAATTTATCGTCATTCACGTGCCTGCGCAGCGCCTCAAAGCCCAACTCGTTGTACAGTGTATTCAGAGCCGGAATCTTGGCGAGATCCGTTACCGAGAGTGTCGCTTTTCCGTGTGTATCTTCCTTGAGGCAGGATTGCTTATACGTATTGCAAATGACGCGGCCTAATTCAATGCCTGACATCGTTGTCTTTTGGCCCAGGGCGTTCAGCCAGCCGGTATAATCCCAGCCGGTTCCGGGTTCCTGCTCCTGCGAGGCGACCATGTAGCGGGCATATTCCTGTACGGCGCTGGCCGTGTCAAGCGTTGCCATGAGACATGCATCAAAGCCTATTATTTCAAAAGGTGGGGTGGACGGTCGGCTGCCGTAAACGCGGCGCAGTGCCCCGCGCACTTCCTTCAGTGAAAGAAAATCGCCGTCAAAGTTTTCATCGTTGGCAATTCCCCAAAGGCTGCCGCCGCCATGATCCCAGATGACAAGTATTTTATGATCGGCCGGGTAGTTTTTGCTGCAGAAGTTCAAAAAGGAGACGAGCGTTTTTTCATCGCCCATGCTGGCCTGCTCTTGCTCGTCAACGCGTTTCAATTGATTTTTTCTCACGATCCAGCGTTGCAGGCGTCGGTTGCTTATGGATTCGTTCTTCCATTGTTTGGCTCCGCCAGTCTGTATGACGACAGAGATTTCCGGCGGCAGGGTTGCCCCGGCAGCTTCCGCTATATCAGCGGAAGCTGCGCCAAATCTGGTTTCCAGATCGCTTCCGCAAAAATACATGTAGACGGCCCATGTGTCAGCAGACGCTTTCCCAGCCAGCAGCAAAAGTATAGAAAATATGCTTATTAAGAGTCGTTTCATAGGGAGCAGATTTGTAAAAAGTTAGCCTTTTCAGTTCTCCTGACGCCGGTACTCTTCGAGAAACTCCGCCTTGAACTGCCGGAAACGGCGCGCGGCGATGGCGGCCCGGCATTCCCTCATCAGATTTTGATAGAAGTGGACGTTGTGAATGGCGGCCAGTGTGGCGGAGAGGATCTCGTTGGCGGCATACAGGTGATGCAGGTAGGCACGGGTAAAGTTGCGGCAGCAGTAACAGTCGCACGAGGGATCGACCGGGAAGAAGTCCCGGCGGTAGTTCTTGCGGGTCAGGCGGATGCGCCCGCGCCGCGTGAAGAGCGTCGCGCTGCGGGCGTAGCGGGTCGGAATGACGCAGTCGAACATGTCGATGCCGCGTTCTATTGCCTCCAGCATGTCTTCCGGCAGGCCGACGCCCATGAGGTAACGCGGTTTGTTCTCCGGCAAAAAGGGCGAGGTGTATTCCACCACCTGCTTGAGCAGTTCCAGCCCCTCGCCGACGCTGACGCCGCCGATGGCGTAGCCGGGAAATCAAGCGCGGTCAGCTCTTGTGAGCAGGCCTTGCGCAGATCGGGATAGACGCCGCCCTGCACGATGCCGAACAGCGCCTGATTTTCGGTATTTTTGTGGACATTCCGGCAAATCTCCGCCCAGCGCAGGGTCTTGCGGATCGACTGCGCGGCATAGGCGTGGGTGGCCGGGTAGGGGATGCATTCGTCGAAGGCCATGATGATGTCGGCGCCCAGGGCGTTTTGAATGGCGATGGATTCTCTCGGCCCCAGAAAGATTTCCTCGCCCGTGATTTCGTGGCGGAAAAAGACGCCTTCTGGCGTAATGTTTTTTTTCGGCAGGGAGAACACCTGAAAACCGCCGCTGTCGGTCAGCATGGAACCGCTCCAGCCGGTGAAGCGGTGCAGGCCGCCCGCCTTGCGGACCAGATCTTCGCCCGGCTGCAGATGCAGATGGTAGGTATTGGCCAGAATGATTCCTGCGCCGGTTGCCGCAGCCTGATCGGGGGTGAGCGCTTTCAACGCGGCGTGGGTGCCGACCGGCATGAAAACAGGCGTTTCCACCGTGCCGTGAGTGGTGCTCAGACGCCCGTGGCGGGCGTTCAGGTCTTTATGAAGCAGTTCGAAGTGCAGCATGGCGCTTGCCCCTTTTGTAAAAATTGTTGTTGAGAATTACGGACACGTAGTGGAAGATTACAGATCCATACACGTGGCGTCCACGATGTCCCATGATGGTTTTGCCGATTGCTTTTTGCATCTTATATGGAAGAGATGAAAAGAGGGAAGGGGCATTTGCCAAAAGGCGGCGCTGTTTTTACGGATTCGATTGTTTTTTTTCATAGAGAGAGGGAGAGACGATGCGGCTGGTAAACGTGATCAAAAATCCCGTGGGGCGCAAGCTGTTCATGGCGCTGACCGGTCTGGCAATGGCGGCTTTTCTGGTGGTG
>JAFPZV010000174.1 GCA_017417085.1 Deltaproteobacteria bacterium
ATGGCAAAAAAGTTGCATTGTTGTTTGACGGCGACAGTGCCGGTTGGAAAGCGACGCTGCGCGCCATGGAGATCCTGCTGGGAACCGATGTCGCAACCATGGTGATTACGCTGGAAGACGGTGCCGATCCGGATTCCTTCATCCAGGAACATGGAGCTCAGGCTTTTGCGGAGCGTTTTGCCCAGGCGCGGCCGGTTCTTGAAGTTTTTATGGAAAAAACGCTGCGCGAAGCCGGCCAGGAGCGTGAAAGCCGGGCGCGTGCGGCGGAAAGTGTGGCGGCGAAGATTTCGCTGCTGGCAAGCCCGGTAAAGCGGGAACTGTATTTACGGGAACTGGCGGAGCGGGTAGGTGTCAGCGTGCAGGCGTTGGCGATGGCTGGTCGTGAGATGTCTGCAGCGTCCCGGGTGACGGCAATGGCACCTCGGCAAACCCGGGAAGACATTTCCCTGAAAAACCAGCAGTGGCTGTTGCGGCTGCTGGTGCTGGATGGGGATCTCCGGCAGCGGCTGGAAGCCGAAGGCGCGGAACGTTACTTTGCGGATCCGGACTATTTGATGACGGCCGAACAGATACTGGCCTGCGGCGCGGACGACAAGGCCCTGGCCGATCTGTTGGAAGGGGCGGAACTGAGTGAAAACCAGCGGCGGATTGTCCGGGAAGCGTTGCAGGGGGATGTGGCGTCGCTGACCGAAGATCGGGAAAAGATCTTTCAGGACTGCTGTCAGGCAACGGAAACGCAACGTTTGAAAAAACGGAGCCGGGAACTGACCCGGGAGATCGTGGAAGCCGAAAAAAACGGCGATATTGCCGCAGTGGCGGCCTTGAGCCAGGAAAAGCTCAAAATTGATCGGCAGCTGAAAACGCGAAACGCTGCAATCGCGGAGAAAAAAGTCATTTGAAAGCGGAATGTGTTTTACGAGGAGTGGCAGAAGAAGCGGTCTTGAAACAAATGTTTCTTTGAACCTGTGGGTACCTCGCATGGGGGAAAATGCATGAACAAAAAAAACGGAATGGAAGAATTCCAGCAGTTGATCGATTTGGGCAAGGAAAAGGGCTTTGTCACCTATGACGAGGTGAACGACATCCTTGCCGATACGGTTTCACCGGAGCAGTTGGACGATATCATGAACATGTTCGGCGAAATGGACATCGAAGTGGTGGAGTCCGAACACAATGTCTCGTTGTCGAAGTCCTTTGACGAGATGGAGGATGTGGCGACAGAGGAAGAGGAAACCGAGGAGGAGAGCGAGGACGAGAGTACCGGCTACGAAACCGGCATCTTGGGGCGTACCAGCGATCCGGTGCGGATGTATCTGCGGGAAATGGGCCAGGTGGCGCTTTTGACCCGCGAGGGCGAGGTGGAAATTGCCAAACGCATCGAAGAGGGTGACATGATGGTCACGAATGTGGTGCTCAATACCCCCATAGCGGTCAAATGGGCCCTGACACTGATGCAGCAGTTGAAGAACGGCAAGATTACCATCACCGATGTTACCAAGTCCTATGACGAGGAGCAGGGCGACGAGGAAGAAGCCCGGGAACGTGAGCGGGTTCTCGGAATCATGGAGAAGATCGCTGTTCTGGATGCCGAATTGACGCAGGAAAAAGAACGCGTCAAAACGTCGGCGGCGACAGACGAGCAGTCCGAGCAAACGATTTCACGCATCAAGAGTGAAATTTTGCAGCTGATCCGTCAGATTAGATTGCGAGATCAGCAGGTGGAGAAGATCATCGGCCAGTTGAAGGAGTTGTCGCAGGCCGTTGAACAGGGCAAGGAAGAGATGGCTGCCTGCGAAAAGAAACTGGGTGTTTCCTGTGAGCGGGTGCGGGAATGCCGGGATGCCATTGCCGCCGGTACCAGGACGGTCAAGGAATGCGCGGGGGATCTGCACATTTCGCAGGATGCTTTCCGGAACGCGTTGAAGCGGCTGAAATCCATTGACGCCTGCTTTCTGGATGTGCGGGAGAAATCCGGTTTTGCCCCCGACGAGCTTCAGGAAGCACTGAAAGGCGTGGCGCAGGGCGAGTATAACGCCAAGAAGGCCAAGTCGGAGCTCGTGGAGGCGAATCTGCGGCTGGTGGTTTCCATCGCCAAAAAGTACACCAATCGGGGCTTGCAGTTTCTGGATCTGATTCAGGAGGGCAACATTGGCCTGATGAAAGCGGTGGACAAGTTCGAGTACCAGCGCGGCTACAAATTTTCCACCTATGCCACGTGGTGGATTCGGCAGGCTATCACCCGTGCCATAGCCGATCAGGCGCGGACCATCCGGATACCGGTTCACATGATCGAGACCATCAACAAGCTGGTGCGCACCAGCCGTCAACTGGTTCAGGAGATTGGCCGGGAGCCGACACCGGAGGAAATTGCCGAACGGATGGAGTTGCCCCTGGAAAAGGTGCGGCGGGTGCTGAAAATCGCCAAGGAACCCATCAGCCTGGAGACTCCCATTGGCGAGGAGGAAGACTCTTCGCTTGGGGATTTCATTGAGGACAAACGTGCCGTTTCTCCGTTGGAGGCGGTTATCCGGAGCAATCTGATGGATCAGACATCACAGGTGCTGGGTACGCTGACGCCCCGTGAGGAGAAGGTTCTGCGAATGCGCTTTGGCATCGGCGAGAAATCCGATCATACCCTGGAAGAAGTGGGCCAGGATTTTCTGGTGACGCGTGAGCGAATTCGCCAGATAGAGGCCAAGGCCTTGCGCAAGCTGCGTCATCCCAGCCGCGCCCGCCGTTTGAAGAGTTTTGTTGAATAGGCGAAGATTTTGCCCATTTCTTTCGGTGGATAGAACTTGACATGCTTTTTATTGGGGAATAGCATTTATCGCTCTTTGTTCTTAGGGCCCATAGCTCAGTTGGTTAGAGCTGCCGGCTCATAACCGGCTGGTCCCAGGTTCGAGTCCTGGTGGGCCCACCATTTTTTGGCAGACGGAAAGAACCAATGAAGCTTGTTGGTCATCATATTCGGGAGATGCTATTTTTACGGCAGAATACGCGGGGAGAAGATCCCCGCTCCAAGGGAAAACTGGCAACGAAAAAGAAAAGAAGAGTGTGATCTACCAAAGAGTGGTCCCACTCTTTTTTTATGCCTTTTTCCCAAACTCTTTTCACATACGATGGTTCCAGTGAAAAAATCGATTTTGGTTCAGGATATTCTGGGGATGCTCAACCGGCTCTGCCCGTCGCAGCTTGCTGAGGACTGGGACAATGTAGGTTTGCAGGTCGGCAATCCCGTTCAGGCGGTGGAGCGGGTCATGGTGGCCCTCGACCCCACCTTCGAGGCCTTGCAGGCGGCCCGTGAGGCGGGTTGTCAGCTTTTGCTCACCCATCATCCTTTGATCTTTCGGCCGCTCAAACAGGTGCTGACGTCCAGTGAAACGGGCAGAATTGTTGAAACCGCTTTAAAGGGCGGCATATCGATCCTTGCAGCTCACACCAACCTGGATCGCGCGGCGGAAGGCTTGAACGCCTGGCTGGCGCAGCGGCTGGGCCTTGTGGGCGGTGGCCCCCTGGAACAACCGCGCGGCCAGCTTTTGAAACTGGTGGTGTACGTGCCGGAAAACCATGCGGAGCAGGTGGCCCAGGCATTGTTTGGCGCGGGCGCTGGGGTTGCAGGGCGCTATGATTGTTGCTCGTTTCGCGTGCCGGGACAGGGCACTTTTCGGCCGGGACCGGGCTCGAATCCCTTTATTGGGGAGACGGGGAAACTGGAAACGGTAGAGGAAATCCGGCTGGAACTGGTGGTGACCAGAGAAGCTTCTTCACGGGTGGTGCAGCGCCTCCTGAAGGTGCATCCCTACGAGGAAGTGGCCTACGATCTGCTGCCGCTGGAGAATGCGCGCAACGATATCGGACTGGGATGGATTGGAGAACTTTCGGAAGAGGTACCGTTTGAGCAGATGGTGACGCGGGTCAAGCAGGCGCTTGCGGCGCCGCTGGTGCGGGTGGCGGGCGCTCGTTCCGGCACTGTGCGGCGGGTGGCCGTCTGTGGCGGATCGGGCATGTCGCTGTTCAAGGAAGCCCTGCGGCGCGGTGCGGATCTGCTGGTAACGGGTGACGTCAAATATCATGAAGCCCGGGATGCGGAAATTGCCGGAATGGCGGTGATCGATGCCGGTCATTTTTATACGGAAAGAATAGTAGTCGAATATCTTGCCGCCTGGTTGCGTGATGCGGCCGGGAGGGAGCATCTGCCCTTGCAGGTGCTGGAAATGAGGGGGGAACACGATCCCTTCGACTATGTATAGGGCAAATGGATCGGTTCGGCAAAGAGAAACCGGGCCGTTTTTTTCATCTTCATCGAAATCAATGAAACAGGGGGTGCGGGGTGTTGCCACAGGTGGAGGAGCTAATTAAACTGCAGGCGATTGACAATGAAATTCTCGAGATAAAAACACTTCGGGCACGGTTGCAGACGGAAGAGCGGGATCTGTTTGCCGGTCTGGACGAGTTGCAGTCGGAAGTTGCGCGTTTGCAGGCGGAACTCGGCGATGCCGGAAAAGTCATTCAGGATTTGCAGGTTGTTCTGGCGGATGGTCAGGAAAAGATTGTAAAGGCTGAAAAACGGCTGCTGGAAGTTCATACGGTGAAGGAGCAGAACGCGGTCACGAAGGAGCGGGAAACGGCCAAGCAGGCCAACCGGGAAGCCCAGGAGCGGATTCGGGAACTGGAAAATGGCAATGTGCAGTTGCAGGCGGAAAAGAC
>JAFPZV010000175.1 GCA_017417085.1 Deltaproteobacteria bacterium
AACGGCGGCGCGGGATTACGCTTCTTCTCCTTGGCGCTCACCGCCGCAACCTGAAACGGCTGTTTTTCCATTTCGGCCGCCAGGCTTTCGGCCTGTTCCTGATTGGTGATGGCAAACTTGTCGAGTTTCTTGCCGTCCAGCGCGTACAGCATCGCGGAAAATTCGCTCTTGTCCTTCCCGCCCAGATGCGCCTCAATGGTCCAGTACTCCTGGGGCTTGAAGGCCTGAATTTCCTTTTCCCGCTCGCAGATAAGCCTTAAAGCCACCGACTGCACACGCCCGGCAGAAAGACCGTAGCGAATCTTTTTCCAGAGAAAGGGCGAGAGATTGAAACCGACGAGATAATCGAGAATGGAACGCGCCTGCTGGGCGTCCACCAGCGGATGGGAAATGTTCCGCGGTTCCTGCATCGCGCGGGTAATGGCACCTTTGGTAATCTCGTGAAAGGCCACCCGGCGCACCACCGGCCGCGCGCCCTCTTCCGGAATGTTGAGCGCCTGCAGCAGATGCCAGGCAATGGCCTCGCCTTCGCGATCGGGGTCGGTAGCCAGAATCAGTTCGTCGCAGCCTCGAGATTCCTTGAGGATGGTTTCCAGATGCGCCTTGCTTTTGGGAAGAATTTCGTATTTCGGCTCAAAATCGTGGGCCACATCCACCGACCCGCGCCGGCTCGGCAAAGCCCGCACATGTCCGTACGAGGCCACCACCTTGAACCCGTCTCCCAGAAATTTTTCAATGGTCTTCGCCTTGGCCGGCGATTCCACAATGACCAGCGTTTTCGCCATATTTCGCTCTGTCCGCACTACAATACAAAAAAGCCACGGTCTTCACCGTGGCCATGTCGTCAACGAATTCTCCTCTGCGCGCCCATTCATAACACCACGCCCGGTTTTCAAGCCCGTTTTAACTTACTTATTTAAGGATGAAGTGCATACCGGGTAACCGCGTTACCACTCCTCGAAGTTCCAAGTCAAGCAACCTAGCGGAAACATCGCTGGGTGTCAAGCCGCTCTGCTGAATAAGCTCGTCCACATGGCGGGGCGCACCGGCCAGCAAACGGCAAAGGACGGCATCTTCCTCCGGCAGGTCGGGAGCTCCGGAGGATGCGCTTCCCATGGATACGGGTGTTTCCCGCCGGAGGGGGCGGCCCGGTTTCACCTGCCGCTTCAGCCCCAGCGGTCCCAGCAGATCGCCGAGTTCCATCACCAGATGCGCACCATCACCCAGCAGCCGGTTGACGCCGGTACTGGTTTCGGCATAGACCGGTCCCGGCACCGCAAACACTTCCCGCCCGTTTTGCAGGGCAAAATCGGCGGTAATGAGTGCACCGCTGCTCGCGGAAGCCTCGACAACCAGCACGCCGCGCGATATTCCCGCGATGATGCGGTTCCGGGCGGGAAAATGGCCGGCCAGCGGCTTCGTTCCGGGCAAATATTCGCTGAGCAGCATGCCCTGCGCGCAAATTTTTTCCAGCAGTTCGCGATGTTCCGCCGGATAGGCCACGTCGATGCCGCAGCCCAGCACTGCGATCGTTTTCCCGCCCCCGT
>JAFPZV010000176.1 GCA_017417085.1 Deltaproteobacteria bacterium
ACCGGACGGCTACCGCGCTTAACCACAGCGCGACCCATCTGCTGCAGGCAGCTCTGGTACGGCGTTTGGGCAACCATGTCAAACAGGCGGGTTCGCTCGTTACCCCGGAGCGTCTGCGTTTTGACTTTATCCATTTTTCCGCGCTGACGCCGGACGATATCGAAGCGGTGGAGCGGGAGGTCAATGCCCGGATTCGTGCCAACTATCCGGTCAATGTAGCGGAGATGCCGGTGGAAGAGGCGGTTGCCAGCGGTGCTACCGCGCTTTTCGGAGAAAAGTATGGAGAAACGGTTCGGGTCGTGGCCATGGGAGACTACAGCCGGGAACTGTGCGGTGGTACCCATGTCGGTGCTTCCGGCGATATCGGCTGTTTCCGGATCGTGCAGGAAAGCGGCGTCGCGGCGGGCGTGCGCCGTATTGAGGCGGTGACCGGAGCCTGTGCCATTGAAGCCATGGAGCATGAGACGGCCCTGCTTGACGAGACTGCGGCCCTGCTCAAAAGCGATCGGGCCCATTTGGCGGTTCGTTTGCGGCAGATGCTGGACCATGAAAAGGAACTGGAACGCCAACTGGAGCAGCTCAAGGGCAAGCAGGCAGCCGAGCAGGCGGGGAATATGCTGGATCTGGCCAGGGATGTCGCGGGCGTGAAGCTGCTGGTGGCGCGGGTTGCGGCCTCCGATTCGAAGAACCTGCGGGATATGGTGGACCAGCTGCGCGATCGGATGGGTTCCGGCGCGGTTGTACTGGGCTGCGCGGATGGCGCCAAGGTGAGCCTTTTGGCCGGTGTGACCAAAGATCTGGCTGGAAAACTTCATGCCGGCAATCTGGTGCGGGAATTGGCTGCGCTGGTCGGCGGCAAGGGCGGCGGACGTCCCGATTTCGCGCAGGCGGGCGGCAATCGTCCCGAACAGCTGGATGCGGCCCTGCAGGCGGCGGAAGGGCTGGTGCGCGCTATGGTGGCGCAGTCTTAAACGACCATCTTTCGGAAATTTTGAAGCAATAATGACGTTCATGCTTCTTTTTGTTGTCAGTGCGAGGTCACATGTTTGAAGGAACGACCGTTCTCTGCGTGCGTAAAAACGGGAAGGTGGCCATCGGCGGTGACGGTCAGGTGACCATGGGAAATACGGTCATGAAACGGACCGCCCGCAAGGTCCGGCGGCTTGCCGAGAATCGGGTGGTGGCGGGATTCGCGGGCAGTACGGCGGATGCCTTTACCCTGTTCGACCGCTTTGAGGGCAAATTACGGGAATTTCAGGATAATTTGGTACGGGCGGCGGTGGAACTGGCCAAGGACTGGCGTGCCGACAAAATCTTGCGCCGCCTGGAGGCGCTGCTGATTGTTGCAGATGCTCAGACCACGCTGATTCTCTCCGGGGCAGGAGATGTTATTGAACCTGATGATGGGGTGGCTGCCATCGGTTCCGGAGGCCCCTATGCTTTGGCTGCAGCCCGTGCGTTGCTGGGCGATTCCACGCTGGAAGCGCGGGACATTGTCGAGCGCTCTCTTACGATCGCTGCCGACATCTGCATCTATACCAACCACACCATAACCATTGAGACGTTGCCGTGAACAATTTTACTCCCCGTGAAATCGTATCCGAGCTGGATCGCTACATTGTTGGCCAGAACAAGGCCAAACGTGCCGTGGCCATCGCCTTGCGGAATCGTTGGCGCCGTCGTCAGGTTGCAGATGATCTGCGTGATGAAATCGTACCAAAGAATATCATTATGATAGGTTCCACTGGCGTGGGAAAAACCGAAATCGCCCGGCGGCTGGCCAAGCTGGCGCAGGCGCCGTTTATCAAGGTGGAGGCCAGCAAGTACACCGAAGTCGGTTATGTCGGACGCGATGTGGAGAGCATGGTGCGCGATCTGATGGAACTGGCGGTGCACATGGTGCGCGAGGAAGAGGAGGCGCGTGTCCGCATCCGTGCGGAGGAGCTGGCCGAGGAACGGCTGCTCGATTTGTTGCTGCCATCCCAACGCAAGAAGGAAGATGAATCCGACGAAACGACGGGTGGGGCCGAGAGCCGTAGCGGCACCCGGGAAAAGTTGCGCCGTCTCTTGCGGCAGGGGCACCTGGAAGATCGGATGGTGGAAGTGGAGACTCAGGAAACCCGCATGCCCACCATGGAGATCTTTACGGCGCAGGGCGGCGATGAAATGGATATGCGCGAGATGTTCAGCAGCATTTTCCCGAAAAAGACCAAGATGCGGCATATGAAAGTGTCCGAGGCCCGGGAGGTGCTGATTGAGGCCGAGGCCGAGAAATTGGTGGATATGGACAAGGTGGCGGCATTGGCCAAGGAACGCACCGAGCAGAGCGGAATCATTTTTATCGACGAGATCGACAAGATCGCCAGCCGCGAAGGCGGACATGGTCCGGAGGTTTCCCGGGAAGGGGTGCAGCGTGACATTCTGCCCATTGTCGAGGGCGCAACGGTCAATACCAAGTACGGTCCGATAAAAACGGATCATGTGCTCTTTATTGCTGCCGGAGCTTTTCATGTGGCCAAACCCTCCGATCTGATCCCCGAACTGCAGGGGCGTTTCCCCATTCGGGTGGAGCTGGACAAGCTCACGGAGGATGATTTCATCCGGATTTTGTCGGAGCCGCGCAACGCGCTTTTGCGCCAGTATGAGGAACTGATGGCGACCGAAGGGATCAGGCTGCATTTTGAGGACGGCGCCATCCGGGAAATCGCCCGCACGGCGGCGGCGGTCAACAACCGCATGGAGAATATCGGCGCACGGCGTTTGCATACCATCATGGAAAAGCTGCTGGATGAAATTTCCTTTGATGCGCCGGACCGGACCGAGAAAAACATTACCATCAATGCGGACTATGTACGTGCCCGGCTGGAGGATATTTCGCAGGACGATGATGTAGCGCGTTATATTTTGTAATTTTTAAAGGGAACAACGCTCTAAGACGGATCGGGGACATGAAAACGACGATTGAAAAAGCACGGATTTTGATGGAAGCCTTGCCGTATATCCGGCGATTTTTCGGACGTACCATCGTCATCAAATATGGCGGTCACGCCATGGCGGATGAGAATCTCAAGGAGCGTTTTGCTCAGGATGTGGTGCTGCTTAAATATATCGGCATCAACCCGGTCATTGTACATGGCGGGGGGCCGCAGATCGGACGGATGCTGAAACTTTTGGGCAAGGATACGCCCTTCATCCAGGGGATCCGGGTAACCGACCCCGAGACGATGGACGTGGTGGAAATGGTTTTGGGCGGCAAGCTGAACAAGGAGATTGTCGCCAATATCAACCGCTTTGGCGGACGCGCCATCGGGTTCTCCGGCAAGGACGATCATCTGATCGTCGGGCGCAAGCTGGAATTGCGGGTCGTCAATCCGGAGACGCTGGCTCCGGAGATCATTGACGCCGGCCTGGCCGGAGAGGTGGCGGAAATCCACCCGGAAATCGTGTCCCTGGTCAGCCGGGAAAATTTCATCCCGGTTATTGCGCCCATCGGCTGCGGATTGCAGGGGGAAACCTACAACATCAACGCGGATCTGGTGGCGGGCGAAATGGCGGCGGCGCTCCGGGCGGAGAAGCTCATTCTGCTGACCGATGTGGAAGGCGTCAAAAACAGCCAGGGAGAACTCATTTCAAAACTGGAAGCATCTTCCATCCCGAAACTTGTCGAGGAGGGGGTTATTACCGGGGGCATGATTCCCAAGCTGAACTGTTGTTTGAAAGCCTTGCAGGGAGGCGTGCCCAAGGTGCATGTCATTGACGGGCGTATGGAACATGCCTGTCTGCTGGAGATTTTTACCGATCACGGAATTGGTACCGAAATTACCTATGGGGAAAACGCATGAAAACGTCGCAGGAATGGATCGATTTGGGCAAAAAAGTATTGTTTGGCAACTACTCCCGTATCCCGGTAGCACCGGTGCGGGGCGAAGGATGTAGAGTTTGGGATGCGGACGGGCGTTGTTATCTTGATTTTGTGGCGGGCATCGCCGTCAACGCCCTGGGACATGCCTATCCCAAAGTGGTGGACGCGATTGAAAAACAGGCGCGCGCAATGCTTCATTGCTCCAATCTGTACAACATTCCCCCCCAGATTGAACTGGCGGAACTGCTGGTCGCCCAAACCTTTGCCGATCGGGTTTTCTTCTGCAACTCCGGCGCAGAGGCCAACGAGGCTGCCATCAAGCTGGCGCGCAAGTACAGTCATGACCAGTATGGGAAAGATCGCAGCGGCATCGTGACGGCGCTTTCCTCGTTTCATGGCCGGACCATGGCAACGCTCACCGCTACCGGTCAGGAAAAGGTCCGGGTTGGGTTTGATCCGCTTTTGCCGGGCTTCCAGTATGTGCCTTATGGTGATGCCGCAGCTCTGGAAGCGGCTCTTGACGACACGATCTGCGCGGTTTTGCTGGAGCCGATTCAGGGCGAAGGCGGGGTGAACGTACCTCCTGAGGGATATCTGCAGGCTGTGCGCGAGATGTGTGACCGGCGCGGCGTTCTGCTGATCTTCGACGAGATCCAGACCGGCTGCGGCCGGACCGGCAAACTGTTTGCCTATCAGCTTGAGGGCGTTGAACCGGATATTATGACGCTGGCCAAGGGGTTGGCCGGCGGCGTCCCCATCGGCGCGATGCTGGCGAGGGAAGCTTTGGCGGCTTCTTTCGGCCCCGGTACGCACGGTTCGACCTTTGGCGGCAATCCGCTGGCGACAGCCGCCGGTTGTGCCACCATCAGAAGCCTGCTGGAAGACGGCGTGCTGGACAACTGCGTGGCATCTGGCCGCCATCTTGTGGCGCGGCTGGAGGAACTGCGCGGCAAATATCCGGCTCTGGTGAAAGAAGTGCGTGGACGGGGGCTGTTGGTCGGGATGGAGCTTGAAGTGCCAGGAGCGCCTCTGGTGCAGGCGGCGCTTGCCAAAGGAGTGCTTCTCAACTGCACGCGGGAAAAGGTGTTGCGTTTCATGCCGCCGTTGATTGTCAGCACTGGTGAGATTGATGCAATGATTACGGTGCTGGACGATATTCTGTCGGCACAGGGCTGAAAGAACAACGCGCAAGGGTATTATTCGCGGTGAGGAGCCTTGCTGTACTTTTGGAAAGTCCGGCTTTGCCGTGATGGATTGTCTTTGGAGATGTTCAAGGGAAGGAACGGGTGTGAAAAAGGATTTTATTTCGATTGCCGACTGGAGTCGGGAGGAACTGGAAGAAATTTTCGCCTTGGCGGCGGATCTGAAGAGGAGAGTAAAACGGCATGAGCCGCATCCGCTTTTGGCCGGAAAATCGCTGGGAATGATCTTTGAGAAGAGTTCAACGCGCACCCGTGTGTCCTTTGAAGTGGGTATGTCACAACTGGGCGGTCATGCGCTGTTTTTGAATCCGCAGGCAACCCAGCTGGGACGCGGCGAGCCGCTGAAGGATACCGCCCGGGTGCTGTCGCGCTATGTGGACGGCATCATGATCCGTACTTTTGCGCAGGAGACGGTGGACGAGTTGGCGCGTTGGGCAAGTATTCCGGTGATCAACGGACTCACCGATCTGCTGCATCCCTGCCAGGTCATGACCGATATCTTCACGGTGCTGGAATACAAAAAATCGCTGAAGGATCTGGTTTTCTGCTGGATAGGCGACGGCAACAACATGGCCAACAGCTGGATCAATGCGGCCATGATGCTGGGTTTTGAACTGCGTCTGGCCACGCCGGAGGGCTATGAACCGGATGCCGCCATCTGGAAGCGGGCTCTTGAACGTGGCAGCAAGGTGACGCTGGTGCGCGATCCGCTTGAGGCGGCTCGTGGCGCTCATGTGCTGAATACCGACGTCTGGGCCAGCATGGGGCAGGAACAGGAGCAGCAGGTGCGCAGCCAGGCTTTTGCCGGTTTCCAGATCAACGCCCGGACACTTGCGGTGGCCGATCCCGAAAGTCTGGTACTGCACTGTCTGCCTGCCCACCGGGGCGAGGAAATTACGGAGGATGTGCTGGAGGGCACGCATTCGGTGGTCTTTGATGAAGCGGAAAACCGTCTGCATGTGCAGAAGGCGATTATGGTACAACTGATGCGAAACCGGGGATGACATTGGCAATGAGTATCCGCTGTCCAAATGACGGCAGTGAAATGCCCCCGGATGTGTCAAGCGATGGACAGGGGGCTTGCGACGGCGGTGATTTTCTGCTGGAAGACCCACCGATTGGGGACGGGGAGAAAACATCGTCGCTAACTGGATGGCGGCCCGGCGGTTTGTTGTCGCGTTTTGCCGCTCTGATGCTGGACATCTTTTTAGTCTGCCTGCTTTTGGCAGGGATGAAATATCTGCTGGAACTTTGTGCGATTGCCCTGGGCGGTGAGGAGGATGCCGCCGCATACTGGGGTGAGTGGATGGGGTATGCCGTTCTGTGGGCCTACTTTGGCTTTTTCACCGGCTGTTGTGGGCAGACGCCGGGCAAGATGATACTGCATCTCAAGGTGATCCGTATGGATGGCCTTGAAATGGGATATTTCCGGGCTTTTTTGCGGGAAATCATGAAACTGTTTTCGGCATTGCCGTTGTTTCTTGGGTATTTGCCGGCCGTGTTGCGTGCCGACAGGCGCGGCTTGCACGACTTTATCGCGCACAGCCGTGTGATCCATGTCTGAAAAGGAAAAACGTTTCAAAGCGTATTCAAAACATACTGTTGGGTTTTCATTTTCAATTTTTCAAGTCTTGCAAAAGGAGATGTGACATATGGCGTGTGCGGGGGAGAAGGAAGTCAAAAAAGTCGTGTTGGCGTATTCCGGTGGCCTGGATACATCCATTATTCTGCGTTGGCTCATTGAGCGCTATGGCTGCGAGGTTATCGCTTTTGCCGCTGACGTGGGGCAGGGCGAAGAACTGGGACATATTCCGGACAAGGCCGCCCGTACCGGCGCGAGCAAGTGCTTCGTTGAGGATCTGAAGGAAGAGTTTGTACGGGATTTCGTCTTTCCCATGTTCCGTGCCAATACGCTCTATGAGGGACGCTATTTCCTGGGAACTTCCATTGCCCGGCCGCTTATTGCAAAAAGGCAGATGGAGATCGCTGCGGCGGAAGGCGCCGATGCGGTTTCGCACGGAGCAACCGGCAAGGGGAACGATCAGGTCCGCTTCGAACTGGGCTACTATTATTTCGATCCCTCCATCCGGGTGATAGCGCCGTGGCGGGAATGGGATTTCAAGAGCCGCGAAGATCTGATCGACTATGCGCGCAAACACGGCATTGAAGTGCCGGTGAGCAAGAAGCGTCCGTGGAGCAGCGACCGCAACCTGCTGCACATTTCGTTCGAGGGGGGAATTCTGGAAGATCCCTGGGCTGAACCGCAGGAGGAGATGTTTGTGTTGTCGGTCAGCCCGGAAAAGGCTCCCGACAAGCCGGAATATGTGGAAATCGCGTTTGAAAAGGGCGATGCGGTGGCCATCAACGGTGAACGCCTGACGCCGGCGGCGCTTTTGACCAAACTCAATGAACTGGGCGGCAAACATGGCGTTGGGCGCGTCGATCTGCTGGAAAATCGTTTCGTGGGCATGAAGAGCCGCGGAGTGTATGAAACTCCGGGCGGCACCATTTTGGAAGAGGCGCATCGTGCAGTGGAATCGATCACGCTGGATCGCGAGGTGGTGCATCTGCGCGATTCACTGGTGCCGCGTTATGCCGAAATGATCTACAACGGTTTCTGGTTTGCGCCGGAGCGGGTCATGCTGCAGGCCCTGATCGACGAAACCCAGCAGCGGGTCAACGGTGTGGCAAGAGTCAAGCTCTACAAGGGTTCCTGCAAGGTAGTGGGCCGCAAGTCCGAGACGGATTCCCTCTACGATCCGGAATTCGCCACTTTCGAGGCGGATAATGTCTACAACCAGGCGGATGCCGGCGGCTTTATCCGGATCAACGCCTTGCGGTTGCGGATTCAGGGCCTTCTGGCCAAGCAGCGGTGAGGCGCCATGACAACCAAACCCTGGCAGGGACGTTTTACCCAGCCCACCGACAAGTTTGTCGAGGAATTCACAGCTTCTATCGGCTTTGACAAGCGGCTTTACCGTCACGATATCGAGGGCTCCATTGCCCATGTCACCATGCTGGCGCGGCAGGGTATTGTCACTGAAGCCGAAAAGGAACAGATTGTCACCGGGTTGCGGGCCATTCTTGCAGATATTGAGGCGGGCAATTTCGACTTTTCTGTGGCGTTGGAAGATATTCACATGAATATCGAAGCCCGTCTGACCGAACGTATTGGCGCGGTGGGCGGCAAGCTGCACACCGCGCGCTCCCGCAACGATCAGGTGGCGCTGGATATCCGTCTCTACCTGCGCGAGGGCGTGGAAACGGTGCGGCAGGCCTTGCGGAGCCTGATGACGGCGTTGCTTGAGCAGGCGGAGTGCCATCTGGACGTTGTCATGCCCGGTTTTACCCATTTGCAGACGGCGCAGCCCATTTTGTTTTCGCATCATCTCATGGCCTATTTTGAGATGTTGCGCCGTGATCTGCAGCGTTTCTCCGAAACGCTGGGGCGCATCAACGTGTTGCCCCTGGGGGCGGGCGCTCTGGCCGGTACGACCTTCCCCATCGATCGGGAATTTGTCGCGGAAGAATTGGGTTTTGCGGAAGTGGCACGCAACAGTCTTGATGCGGTTTCCGATCGCGATTTTGCCATTGAGTTCAACGCCAATGCGGCCTTGGTCATGATGCATCTTTCCAGGCTGGCAGAGGAGCTGGTCTTGTGGTCCAGCGCGAATTTCGCGTTTGTCGATCTGGGGGATGCCTTCTGCACAGGCAGTTCCATTATGCCGCAAAAGAAGAATCCGGATGTCCCCGAACTGATTCGGGGCAAGACCGGACGGGTTTACGGCAATTTGGTAACACTTTTGACCGTGATGAAGGCACTGCCCTTGGCGTACAACAAGGATATGCAGGAAGACAAGGAACCGCTGTTTGATACGCTGGATACCCTGCTGGGCAGTTTGAAGATCTTTGCCGCCATGATTGCCGCCATGACGGTCAATGTGGAGAACATGAGGCGGGCGGCGGGAAGCGGATTTTCCACTGCGACCGATATCGCCGACTATCTGGTGCGCAAGGGGCTGCCATTTCGTGCCGCGCATGAGGTGGTGGGCAAGATCGTGCGTTTCTGCGTGGAACAGAACAAGACGTTGTCCGAAGTGTCGCTTGCAGAGTACCAGCGCTTTTCCCCGATGATCGACAAAGATATTTATGAATGCGTTACGCTGGAGGCATCGGTGAATGCACGTTCGGCTACCGGCGGAACGGCGCGTGAAACGGTGCGCCGGGAAATTGAGCGGGCAAGACGGGAGTTGGCATGAAGAAGGTGGGAAAGCGCTGGAGCGTTGTGGCGCTGGGCTTTCTGATGTTTTTGGCCGGTTGCGGCGTCCGGGGGCCGATCCGGCCTCCTTTGCGCCAGTTGCCGGCTTCTGCTTCTCATGTGAGTGCCCGCCAGATTGGCGGAACGGTGCTGCTTTCGTGGGATTTGCCGAAAACGCGCGAAGATGGGGCGCCATTAACGGATTTGCGGGGTTTTGATCTGTACCGGGACAGTTTTGCTCCTGACGCCGGCTGCGTCGAGTGCGCCGCTTCG
>JAFPZV010000177.1 GCA_017417085.1 Deltaproteobacteria bacterium
AAAACATACTCGCACAGATTCACCTCAAAGGCCGCTCCGCAGCGGCAGTGTAGCGTGTAGGGAAAGAGCAGTGCCATCGTTTGTCCTTTTTTATCTGGAGGGAAAAAGCCAAAAACTTGCGGGGGAGCGCCCTCAAATGAGCGCTCCCCCATGTTTTGAAACGATTCCAGATCAGGCCTGAGGCTCGATCAGCAGTTTGTTTTTCGAAGCGTACTTCTCGCCGACAAAGCAGCTCTTGGGAATCATCGCGTGTATGCCCAGCGTGTAGTCCACCAGCTGGGTGACCCGCAGATCCACCACCTCGCTGCACAGCGCGTAGGCTTCCACCTCGTCGAGGCCGTAGTAGTCACGCAGAAAGTAGATGGCCTTGCGCGTCGCCATCTTGGACGATTCCAGCAGATTGGTGTGCATGCCCATCGTTATCCAGTGGGTCGGCGTGGACATCATCGGCCAGTCAACCAGTTTCTTCAGATCCTTGCGCACGGTTATCCGCAGCGTGATCGCCTTGAAGGAGCCCTCAATCGCGTTGAGGTTGACCTCGCCGTCGCCCTGGGCCAGATGGGAATCGCCGGTGCGCAGCATGCCGCCTTTGAGCTGCACCGGCAGATAGATCACCGTGCCCGCCACCATCTCCTTGTTGTCCATGTTGCCGCCATGCAGTCCGGGCGGAACGTTGCTCCACTTGCCCGGCGCCGCCATGTCCACGCCGATGGTGCCGGGGAAAGGCCGCACCGGCACTTCGATGCCCGGCTGGAACTGCATGGTCATCTTTTCGCGGTTGACCTCATACCAGCGGATCTTGCCCTCCGGATAGTCTTCCGCCAGCAGGCCCAGATTCATGAACGAGGTAATGGGGTTCAGGTTGAAGCCGTAATCCCCGGGATCGATGGCCAGAATCTCCACCTGCAGCGTATCGCCGGGTTCCGCCTCCTCGATGTTGATGGGGCCCACCAGCGTGTGATGGCCGGCACCTTTCTTGATCTTCTTGGCGCCGGTCTTCTCGTCGGGATAGGTGTAGACGTCCGGATCCTTGGCGATGGCCTGCTCGTAATACTCCCTCCAACCCTCGATGGTGACGCCCGGTTTCATCTTGCCCAAAAGATGCATGCCGGTTTCAATATGCACAACCTCGCCCGATTTGATGGTCAGAACCGGGGCCCGGGAGTTGTCCCAGAAACCGGGCGTTCCGGTGTCCTTGTTGAACTCGATGACATGAGCCTTGCCGAAATCTTCCTTCCTCTGCGCCTCTGCAGCCTGGGTCCTCCCCGGCATGATTGTGCCCAAGGCCAGAGCCGCTCCCGCGATTCCCGCATACTGGAAAAATTCCCGGCGATCCATTCCTCCCCTGTCGTTTCCGTTCTTTTCCATATTTCTCCTCCCTGGAAAAAAAATATGCGCCCATTTCACCGGCCGTCATCCACGGCGCCCCATACACCGCAGAAACCGGATTAGTCCCGGTTTTCGGAAGAACCGGCCGACGTTTTTTTCCCGTCGTCGTCCTGGTTGTTTTCCTCCCGCAAACCGGCCTTGAAATTGCGGATGCCTTTCCCCAGCGCTTCGCCCACCTGGGGCAGTTTGCCCGCGCCGAACACGATCAGCACCAAAACCAGAATTATCAGCAGTTCCTGCATTCCGATACCAAACATGACATCCTCCCAGAATGGATAATGATGGATGATAAACGTATTTTACTTACCTGACACTGCGCCGTTTTCAGGAGCGCGGCGCCAGTTCCCGGCCGGCTTCCGGCTTTTTGCCAAAGACACGCACCACCCAGATGCCGGTCTCATACAGCAGGACAAAGGGCACTGCCAGCGCCGTCTGGGAAATGATATCCGGCGGCGTCAGCAAGGCCCCTGTGACAAAGGCCAGAACGATGGCGTACTTGCGCCGGGCCGCCAGCCAGTCGGCGGTGATCAGTCCCATCCGCGCCAGAAAGAAGATCAGCATCGGCAGCTCGAAAAGCATGCCGAAGGCCACCAACAGATGCAGCGCCAGTCCCAGATAGGAGCCCATGGAAAGCATGGCGTTGATCTGGCCCCCGGACACGCCGAAGCCAACCAGAAACTTGAACACCACCGGAAAGATCCAGGCAAAACCAAAGTAGGCGCCCACCGCAAAGCACAGACAGCCGCAACAGACAAAGGGCACGGCCAGCCGTTTCTCGTTGCTGTAGAGACCAGGCGCCACAAAACACCAGGCCTGCCACAGGATGACCGGCA
>JAFPZV010000178.1 GCA_017417085.1 Deltaproteobacteria bacterium
ATCTTTTCCCACACTTCCGGACCGCCAACCAGATTGTCATAACCGTGGTGAAGCATGATCACGCTCACGCCAATGCCGACGCGCAGCAGCAGCAAACCCAAATCACGGCAGAACTCCCCGAATGCCAGATTCTTCAAACTCTTGAACATGGCCCTTCTCCTTTTTTGTAATGGTTGTCCTCATCCTCTGATAGTGTCATTCCACAATACATGGCTGCCCAAAGGCAGGCGGCAAAATTCCGGCAATTCCATCGGAAACATCTTTTTCAAAACCATCGCCAACCGGAAGTTTTCATTTTTAAAAATACCGGCGACAAAAGCAATGGGCAAAAGCCCTTTCCGGATTTCGCAAAGCATTTTTTCCAAAAGAAAACAAAAAAAGGTGCCCAAGATCTTCTCCCGGGCACCTTCTCGATTTTTCTGGCTGGGGAACGAGGATTCGAACCTCGGTAGACGGAGTCAGAGTCCGTAGTCCTGCCGCTAGACGATTCCCCAAAAGCGAAAGGAACACTATCAGAAATGCATGAATCTGTCAATCACCATTTTCAGGCAACTCCTCCCAAATAGGCGTTCTGAACATTGGGATCGGCCAACAGCTTTTCGGCGGAATTTTCAAGCACCACCCGCCCCACTTCAAAGACATAGCCGCGATGCGCCAGTTTCAGGGCGGCCCGGGCATTCTGCTCCACCAGAACGATCGTCATGCCCAACTCGTTGATATGCTGAATCGTGCGGAAAATCGTCTTGACCAGAATCGGCGCCAGTCCCAGGCTTGGTTCGTCCAGCAGCAGAATCTTCGGACCGGCCATCAGGGCCCGCCCAATGGCCAGCATCTGCTGCTCTCCGCCGGACAGCGTACCAGCCAGTTGGTCACGGCGCTGCTTCAATACGGGAAAGAGCTCGTAGATCCGCGCTTCGGTCTGTTCGACCTGTTCCTGATTGCGATTGGAAAAAGCGCCCAGCCGCAGATTTTCCGCCACGGTCAGCGTGCCAAACACCCTCCGTCCTTCCGGTACCTGCGCCACGCCCCGGTTGACTATCTCATGCGCGGGTGCTTCGTGCAGCGGAAAGTCATCCAGAAAGATTCGTCCGGCACTCGGCTTCACCAGGCCGCTTATCGCCATCAGGGTCGTGGATTTGCCCGCTCCGTTGGCTCCGAGAATCGCCACAATTTCACCCTCGCGGATGGTGAGATTGATCCCGTGCAGAACTTCCACCTGGCCATATTTGACACGTAAATCTTCAACCTTGAGAATCATGTCCCCTTATCCAAAAACTAGAGATGAGAAATATCCGTTACGCGGATTTTGCACGACGTCAATCGACGCCCAGATAGGCTTCGATCACCTTGGGATTGTTCTGAATCTCCTCGGGAGGGCCTTCCGCAATCTTGCGTCCGTATTCCAGAACCACCAGATGCTCGCAGGCCTGCATAACCAGATTCATGTCGTGTTCGATGAGAATGATGGTCAGGCCTCTGGACTGAAGCTTCTTGATCAGCGCCATCAGCTCTTCCGTTTCCTGCTCGTTCATGCCTCCGGCCGGCTCGTCCAGAATCAGCAGCCGCGGTTCGCTTGCCAGCGCGCGGGCGATTTCCAGCAGGCGCTGATTGCCGTATGACAGGCTGCTGGCCCGCTGGGCAGCATGTTCCCTCAGCCCCACAAATTCCAGTTCACGAAGCGCAAATTTCAGGGCTTCACGTTCCTCCTTGCGTTCCGACGGCAGATGCAGCATGGAGGCCAGCAGCCCCGCCTTCATGCGGCAATGCCTTCCCGCCAGCACATTCTCCAGAACCGACATGTTCTGAAACAGCCGGATGGTCTGGAAGGTCCGCGCAATTCCCAAATAGACGATCTCGTGTGGGGAAAGCCGGCTGAGCAGCTGCCCGTCAAACACTATCTCGCCCCGATCACAGCGGTAATTGCCGGTAATCAGGTTGAAAACCGTGGTTTTGCCCGCGCCGTTGGGACCAATAAGGCCCACGACACTGCCACGCCGCACATCGAAAGAAACATTGTCCACCGCGGTCAGACCGCCAAAAACTTTGGTCACTCCGCAAATTTCCAGCAGATTGCTCATGAGACATTCCTGTCAATATCCTTGAAGACCCGTGGCCGGGGCGGCAAAATGCCTTCCGTCCGAAAGACCATCATGATCATCATGGCCAACCCGAAAAACCACATCCGCGCCTGGGAAAAAGCCTTGAATTCCCGGAACAGCTCCGGCAGCCCCACGATCAGGAAGGCGCCCAGAATCACCCCGGCAATATTCCCCGAACCGCCCAGAATCACGATGATGAAGATAACCACCGATTCCCAGAAGTTGAACGATTCCGGAGAGATAATGCTCATCTTCGAGGCATAGAGGCAACCGGCCATGCCTGCCCAGGCAGCGCCCAGCATAAAGGCCAGCAGCTGGTAACGCGCCGTGTCGATGCCGCTTCCCTCCGCTGCCACATGATCCTCGCGCAAATAATCCAGCGCCCGGCCAAAACGGGAGTTCTTCAGACTGCTGAACAGCAGTACCGTCAAGGCCACAAAACCCCAGATCAGGAAGAAAAATTCATGCGGCTTGGCAATCTTGAAACCAAAGATGACCGGACGCGCGATGCCAAAAATGCCGTTGGGACCGCCGGTCACGCCAAAAACATTGTTGATAAGCGCAATCCGGACAATTTCGCCCACGCCCACGGTGACAATCAGCAAATAGTCTCCGCGCAGATGGATGACTGGACGCGCCAGCACCAGTCCGACCAGGCCCGCCAGTATGCCGCTGATCGGCAGGGTCCAGAGAATGCCGATTCCCAGCTGGGTGTTGAGAAAGGCGGCGGTATAGGCACCCACGGCGTAAAACGCCGCATGCCCCATGTTGTACATGCCGGCATCGCCCAGAATGATGTTCAAACTCAGCGCCAGCAACGCATACAGACCGATATTGTTGAAAACATCCACCTGATAGGGATTCAGGCAGAAAGGCACCGCGGCCATCGCCGCGACAAAGGCGATTATGCCCCACATCCTGCGATTCATATCTTGTCCGCTACCCTTTCACCCAAAAGTCCCTTGGGGCGCGCAATGAGAATCACGATAAGCACCAGAAACGCAATGGCGTCCTTCCAGGCGACCGACACATAGGCCGCGCCCAGAGCCTCGATCACGCCCAGAATCAGCCCTCCAAGCATGGCACCGGGGATATTGCCGATTCCGCCGAGAATCGCCGCGGTAAACGCCTTCAAACCGTAGATCCAGCCCATCGTGAAGTTGACCTGCCCGTAGTAGAGGCCCACCAGCAGCCCGGCCACTCCGCCCAGACCCGGGCCGATGAGAAACACGATCATGATCACCTGATCCACATTGATGCCCATCAACCGGGCGGCATCCTGATCGATGGCCACCGCACGGATGGCGGTTCCCAGCCGGGTTTTCTGGATAAACGCGAACAGCGCCGCCATCAGCAGCAGCGACACCACAAACACCAGGATCCGCACCAGAGGAACCTGAAGGCCGAATATGTTCACCGCAACCGCCGGCAAAATGCCCTTGGGATAGACACGGATCTTGGAACCATAGATCAGCATGAGGGTATTCTGGATGAAGATCGATGCACCCAGCGCCGACACCACCGCGGAAAGCCGGGGCGACTGACGCAGCGGCCGGTAGGCGGCCCGTTCCAGCAGGGCGCCCGCCAGAGCGACCAGACCCGTTACAAAAACCACCAGCAGCGCCAGCCCAGCCAACGGTCCCAGGCGATTGTTCAGCCCCAGGGAAGTCAGCAGCGTCAGCCCCAGATAGGCGCCCAGCGCGAAGAGATCGCCGTGGGCAAAGTTGATCAGCTTGAGTACCCCATAGACCATGGTGTAGCCCAGAGCAATAAGGGCATAGATGCCACCCACCGCCAGACCATTGGTCAACTGTTGAAAAAATTCTTCCATCGAGGGTTCTTTCAAAAGGCATAAAGCAGGCGGCCCACAGTTGTACGCGAACCGCCTTCACAAGAATTCTTCATGGAAAGAAAAGGTCAAAG
This sequence comes from Deltaproteobacteria bacterium, assembly GCA_017417085.1. The sequence goes on from JAFPZV010000178.1 coordinate 4,023, forward strand.
ACCTTCATGACCACGAAAAAAGATTACTGCTCCTGCAGAACAAAAGCGCCATCCTTGTTAACCCGGTAGACCCGGTAGACATCGCCGACACGATCACCCTTGGTATTGAAACCGATTTCACCGGTCAGGCCAGAAGTCTTGTGCTCGCTCTTGTGAAGATACTGCGCCATTTTGTTCACATCGGTAGAACCAGTTGCCTTGATGGCATCGGTGATGCTCAGGAAGGCATCGCCCGCCAGTACCGCCCAGATCGAGCCAGGTTGCGTTCCCTCATATTTCTCGCTGTAATTTTTGAGAAAGGCGCGTGTCTTTTCGTAGGGCAGATCGTTGGGAATAGGAGGGCTGATGAAATAGTAGCCTTCCGCCGTCTCTCCGGCAATCTTTACCAGATCAGGATTGTTGGTGGCATCACCGCCAATAACGGGGATAGTCCAGTTGATCTCTTTTTTCTGACGCAGAATCAAACCAAGTTCCGGATAGTAACCGGTAAAAAATATCAATTCGGGGCCGGCGCTCTTCATCTTGGTGAGGATGGCGCTAAAATCACGTTCACCCGGAGTCAGCGCATCAAAGAAAACCACCTCGACGCCCCCCTTCTTCAAATGAGGCAGGCTCGCATCGGCCAATCCCTTGGCATAGCTGGTATTGTCATGAAGAATCGCCACTTTTTTGACCCCCGTTTTCAAGATGGTCTGGGCGGCTACCCGTCCCTGATCATCGTCACGCGGGCAAGTGCGGAAAAAGTACTTCAAATTTTTCTCGCTCAAACGGATGGAAGTGGATCCGGTGGCTATCTGGAGAATGGAAGCCTCGTCATAAATGCTCTGGGAAGCTTCCGTCACCGAGGAACCGTAGGTGCCCACCACCGCAACGATTCCCTGGGTTGCCAGCCGCTGCGCCGCAAGAGAGGCCGTGCGCGGATCGCCGCCGTCATCTTCCAGCACCACTTCAATCTTGCGGCCCAGCAGACCGCCTTTCGCATTCAGCTCCTCCGCCAGCAAGTTGACGATATTTTTCATCTCCTCGCCCTCGCTGGCCCATGCTCCGGTTACCGGCGCCATCAAACCAATCCGAATAGGCTCGGCCGCCCAGGCCGTACCCATTCCCAAGACTGCGCACATTAACGCGCATCCCCATGCCATCATCCGCTTCATACCCATGTTTCATCCTTTCCCTGTGGACAAATGCTTTCCTAAAAATGACAACGGCCTCTCCCCCTCACGTACCAAGAGGAGAACGGCACATTTCCCGGCGACTTTCACCGGAGTGGATAACCATAAAAAGATCGCGGTTATATGTCAAGAAAAGGGTTCCCCCTTTATCCCCTTTTGGCATGCAGAACCTTTTTCTTCTACAGGCCAAAAATCCTCGCGGCATCCGCCATGTTCGCCGTCACCGCCACCTTGAAAGGACAGCGCCGTTCGCAGTGGCCGCAACTGGTACAGTCCGAACCGTGGCGCGCAAGGCTGCGGTAATGCTGGCGAACGCTTTCCGGGACCTGTTTCTCGTCGAGCCTTGCGATATCCAGATACCTGGTAACCGCGGCGACATCTATTCCCTGTGGACAGGGTTGGCAGTGGTTGCAGTAGACACAGGAGCCGGCAAAACCGTCCTGCCCATCCGTCTTGAAGGCGCCTATCGCCCGGGAATAGTCCTTGGCCGGATCGTCATCTCCGGTTTCGGCGTAAGCCGCGGCAAGTTGCACCTCTTCCGCGGAGCGGCAGCCCACCAGAACGCTGGCCACCGCCGGCCGGGCCAGCGCGTAGTGCATGCACTGGTGGACGGTCAGCGGCCGGGCGAATGGTGTCTGCTCTGCGGAAAGCAATTTCCCCGCGCCCAGAGTCTTCATCACGGTCAGCCCCACGCCACGGCTTTCACAGAGTCGGTAAAAGGCGGCACGCTCCGGATCCGCCCGCGTCATCTTGCCCGAAAGCGGTTCATCGCTCATGATGGCCACGATATCGCTTTCTCCGGGCATCATGTCGAAGGCGGGATTGATGCTGAACATCATCATGTCAACCAATCCCTCCTCGACCAGACGGCGCGCGGTCACAGGGTTGTGGGCGCTGGCGCCAATGGCGCGAACGGCACCCTTTTTCTTCAGCTCCTGGGCATAGGCAACGATACCGTTGTTCAACGCGGCATCGATATCCTCGTTCGAATCCATGAAGAAAAGCATCCCGCAATCGATGTAGTCGGTTTTGAGACAACGCATGAGCGTTTCGAAATATTCCCGGCAAACTTTCGGATCGCGGCTCATATCGTACTGTTCGCGCAGATCCACCGAGCCGATATGCCCCTGAATCAGCACCTTGTCGCGGTTGCCGCTCAACGCCCGGCCGATATTTTCACGCACTGCACGACCGGGCATGAAGATGTCCAGAATGTTGATGCCGCGATCCAGCGCCGCATGAACGACCGGCTCCACCTCGTCAAAGGGCCGGTTGTCCAGATATTCACAGCCCAGTCCCACAACGCTGGCTGTCAGGCCGGTTTTTCCCAAAGACCGGTATTGCATGTTTCCTCTCCTTTGTTTTCTTTAAAACTTGTCCCTTGAAGACTTTGGCAAGCTCTGCGTCCCATCCCGTCATCCCCATCCGACGAAACGCATCTCCTTGCATCGGACACATTGAGAATTCGTGACATTTTTTTGGAAAAAAGGTACTGAATACAGACGTGCCACTGTTTTCATTCTATATTTTCATCTTTTGGAAAGGAAATGCTTTTCATGGAACAATCCATTGACTATCAGCAATTCATGCCCCGTTTCCACAACGACGAAGAACTGGCCGCCATCCAGCTTCAGGGCCTGAAGTGGACGGTGCGTCACGCTTGGGAAAACTGCCCCTTCTACCATGACCGCCTGACCCAGGCCGGCGTCACACCCGACAGCATCACCTCGCTGGATGATCTGCAGCGTCTGCCCTTCACCACCACCGAGGATCTGCGCGACGGCTATCCCTTCCCCTTACGTTCGGTGCCCTTCGAAAAAATCGTCCGGATCCACGCCTCATCCGGCACCACCGGCAAACGCAAGGTGCTCTGCTACACCCAGAAAGACGTCGATGACTGGATCCATCACTTTGCCCGCGCCTACGTTATGGCCGGCGTCACGGCCGAGGATCGCGTGCAGATTGCCGTCGGTTACGGCGTCTGGACCGCCGGCATCGGTTTCCAGTGCGCCTGCGAGAAGATAGGCGCCATGGCGCTGCCGGTCGGCCCCGGAAACGTCGATATGCAGTGCCAGTTCCTGGTTGATTTCCAGCCGACCGTCTACTGCTGCACCGCCTCCATGGGCTTGTTGATGGCCGAGGAGATCCACCGCCGCAACCTTGCCGACAAGATCAACGTCCGCAAGATCATCTACGGTTCCGAACGCTCCTCGCGGAGCATGCGCGCCAGGATTTCCGAACTGTTCGGCGGCGCGGAGCTGTTCGACATCCCCGGGCTGACCGAACTGTGCGGCCCCGGATCCGGCATCGAGTGCACCGATCATGACTGCATCCACTACTGGGGAGATTACTACATTCTGGAGATCGTTGATCCCAACACGCTGCAGCCGGTTCCCGACGGCAAATGGGGTGAAATGGTCGTTACCACGCTCTGCAAGGAAGCCGCCCCGTTGATCCGTTACCGCACCCGCGACATCAGCCGCATCCTGCCCGGCCGCTGCACCTGCGGTTCGCCGCTTCCCCGCCATTCCCGGATTATGGGACGCAGCGACGACATGTTCAAGTTCCGCGGCGTCAACATCTATCCCTCTTCCATCGACACCATCCTGTCGCAGATTCCCGGCCTGGGTTCCGAATATCAGGTGCACCTCAGCCGCGACGAGAAAAGCGGCCGCGACTCCATGGTTATCTGGGTGGAAAGGGAAAAGGACACCAGCGAGGAACGCAACGCCGCCATCAGCACGGAAATCATCGAACAGTGCAAAAAACGGCTGCTGGTAACCGTCAACGTCTCCATCGTCGATTATGGCGCCCTGCCGCGCTCGGAAAAGAAGAGCCAGCGGATCTTCGACAGCCGCGGCCTCAACGAATCCGTTATTTGACAGGCAAAGAAAAACAGCGTTTGCTGTTCCCCAAAACACCGCTTTGGCCCGGGACCGCGCCAGGGGTTCCATTCCGGAATGACCGGACTGCGCCCTTTTCCAAAGCGGTGTTTTGTTTCTCAAAAGGAAAACGTATTTTATCCGAGATGTGATGAACAAAAGCCGTCGGACAAACTGGCGGCTTCTTGAAGATGCTTTAAAACAGATCGCTGTGGCTGCCCGTGCGCAGCAGAAGCAAATCATCATCGTATTGACAGACAAGCAGCCAATCCGCCTGGATGTGGCATTCACGGACACCAAGATAGTTTCTGGAATTGGTCAGGGGATGGTCGCGATATTGGGGAGGAAGGACTTCATCGTTCGCGAGCATGGCTATCACTTTTTGCAAAAGCGAAATGTCGCGTCCTCGCCTCATGGCCAGCTTCATATCCTTTTTGAACTGGACATGATAGACAATCCTACGCATTCAGATCCTCCATCAGCGCCTCCACACTGTCAAAAGGACCGCTGAGGTTTCTGCCCTGCTTTACATCTTCCAGCACGGAATACGTTAAAGCGCTCGGCTCCGGATTCCGCACTTCAAAGGGAAAACCGTTATAACGGATGGCTTGCCGCAGGAACACATTGATGGCGGTCGTCATATCCATGCCCAGATCGGCAAACACCTTTTGAGCCTGTGCCTTGACTGTCGGATCCATGCGTATGGTCATGGTAGATGCCATAGAAAAACTCCTTGATAGTTATACAGCTAATAGACAGCTAATGTATGGCTGAATGAAATCTAAAACAAGCAAATTCAACCTGCCCAAGGTAAGTTCTCCTCATGGACGCACCGAACAGACAAAAAAGACACCAGCTTCGTTACGAGGCGGACAACATCTTGAGTGTACCTCAATCACATTTTTATCAATAAAAAGCCGCCAGCGTTAAACGCTGACGGCTTTTTTCTCGGAGCAAAAAGAGAATACAGGAATATCGCAAGTTTGTGGAGTTCCTCACAGAGCAAATTCTATCTTCCCACCGCTTTGCACCACCGACACCGCCCCACGGCATCCGACCCGCACCTGCGGTGCCCAGCCGTTACGCAGCGCGCACACCGTGAGCAAACGGTGATCGCAGCAGACCTCCAGCAACTGTCCCCGATAGAGCAGCCGCAGGTTCAGCTGCTGCATTCCCTGGGGCAGACGCGGATCGAACCAGAGTACATCCTCGCGCAAAGAGGCCCCCAGGTAGCAGCGCTGCGTCAGATCCACCGCGCCGGCCATCGCGCCCAGATGGATTCCCTCCGGCGTTGTACCGCCCTGCGTGTCCTTGACGTCGCTTTCCAGCACCCTCGTAAAAAACTTCCAGGAACGTTCCAGATCGAAACGGGCCAGCACCCAGGAATGCACCAGCTGGCTCAGGGTTGAGCCATGCGATGTGCGCCCCAAATAGTACTCGATGTTGCGCCGGATCATCGTCTGATCGAACGCATAGCCCAACCTTGCGAAAAGCGCCTCAATTTCGGCCTCCGGAAACAGATAGAAGAGCATCAGCACATCGGCCTGTTTGGAAAGCTTGTAGTTGTTGGCCGACGAGCCCTCCGCTTCCAAAATGCGATCCATGCGCATGATATCGCCATAGCGGGCACGGTACTTTTCCCAGTCCAGCTCGGCAAGCTGATCATAGCCCTCGAACTGGCTGATGATCCCGTCACCGTGAAACACGACACGCATCTTCCGGCTGATGCTTTCCCAAAGCTCCACTTCGGCGGGCGTCAAATCAATCTTTTCGCAGACGGCGCTTTTCTGATCATCGGGCATGATGCGCAAAAGCTCCAGAGCCCGGCACAGCGTCCAAACCACCAGCACGTTGGTATAGGCATTGTTCCTCAGGCCCTTTCCGCTTTGTCCCGGATAGTCCTCGTGATATTCATCGGGCCCCATGACACCGGTAATTTCAAAACGATCCAGTTCTTCGTTATAGAAGGCAATGCCGCTGAAGAACCGGGCGATTTCAAAAATCATCTCGGCACCGTAAAAGGCCATGAACTCGACGTCGCGCGTGGCCTGGTAGTACTGCCAGGTGTTGTAGGCAATGGCCAGATTGACATGACGCTGCAGGCTGGAATGATCCGGCAGCCAGCGCCCGGAACGCGGATTGAGATGCATTTTCTGGCTCTCTTCGCGCCCGCTGCTTCCGCTCTGCCAGGGATACATCGCGCCGGTGAAACCGGCGGATACGGCTGCAGCCCGCGCTTCCTCCAAGCGCCGGTAGCGGTAGCGCAGCAGCGCCCGGCTCAGTTCCGGAAAATGGAAGTTGAGCAGAGGCATGATGAAGAGCTCGTCCCAGAAGATATGCCCGCGATAGGCCTCTCCATGCCAGCCGCGTGCCGGCACTCCCACATCCAGATCCAGCGAGTGGGCCGACACGGTCTGCAGCAGATGGAACAGGTGCAGCCGCAGAATGCGGACGGTCTCCGTATCATCCTCGCCCTTCACATCAATGTAGAAACGCTCCCAGAGATTCCACCAGGCACGGCTCTGATGTTCCACAAGCTGCTCGAAATTCGCGGCGCGCTTGACATCCAGCAGAGCTGCCTCTCCGCATTCCGACATGACCCGATCACGGGAAGTCCGCAGGGAAAGCGTCTTTTCGACCCGTACCTCCAGCCCCGGGGAAAGCGCCACCCGGAAACGCTGCGCCACCCAGCCCGGTTCCTCGCGCACGGCGACTTCCGGCGCAAAGGGCTCTCCGTCCAGAAAAACCCGGTTGCGCATGACCTCCACCACCACGATATCCGATTGGCTGGTCTTCATCCGCAGTCCCACCAGATCGCCTGCACGCAGATTGGCAAGCGGCAGGAGATGCGCGGAATTCAGCTCCCGGTAGCGTTTAACGCCGGCATTGATCACCCGGCCGTCCAGCGCGGATTCAAACTCCACCTCCCCAGTCCAGTTTTCCGCTACAAGCGATACCTCCTGCGCCGCCAGATGCGGCCACTTCTGGTGTACCAGCCGCCGGTTGCTCCAGACAAAGATCCGCCCCTTTTCATCGGCAAACCGCACCCGCCGCGTCAAAAGCCCACGCCGCATATCCAGCTGCTGACGGTATTCGAGCAGTTTTGCCGATTCCAGATTCAGCCAGTCTTCCCCGGGAATGCGAAATGTCAGGCGAAAAGCGTTGGGCAGATTGACCAGATCCTCATGCTCGATGGTCGTGCCCGCTATTTCCGTTTTCAGGCGGTTATAGCCACCCGCCAGATATACCGCCGGATAGTGGCAGGCATCGGCGCTCACTTCGGATCCGGCTCCGCGAGCGGCAAAATAACCGTTTCCCAGCGTGCAGAGCGTTTCCCGCAAGCCCTCTTCGGCCGGGTTGAAGCCTTCATAGGTCAAAAGCCAGGTCTC
>JAFPZV010000179.1 GCA_017417085.1 Deltaproteobacteria bacterium
CTTCCGGAAAATCCGGCTGCAACTCGACACACCTCTGAAAGTGCCCTGCCGCCTCCTGGCGTTTGCCCAGCCGTTCCAGCAAAAAACCATAGTAATAGTGGGCGCCCGTGTTGGCGGGATCCAGCAGCAGCGCCTCTTCAAACACCGCTGTCGCCATCGGGACATTGTGCAGATTGTAGGAAGAAACCGCCAGCACGCTCAAAGCATCCGCGTCCAGCGGCGCGGACTCCAGCACTTCCAGCGCCAGATTTTGCGCCTTGCGGTTCTCTCCTTTCCGCAGATGCGCCCGGGCGCGCCGCAGCTTGTCCATATTGGCGACGCTTCCGGTTTGTCCATCAAGAAAGAGCAATTCTCCATTCATAGCGCTTCGACTCCCCCCTGAAAAGGCATGGCGAATCAACAGGCCTGCAGTATGCAGCCTCAGCGATCAAAGGCCGCCTGGAAAAAGTCGCGTTCGCACTCCATGGCATAGCGGTACACCGAATGGGTGCGCGCGTCATCCGGCGCGCAGCGGTTGACGATGTCTTCCAGCCGGGTGGCCAGCTGATCGATCTCGTCCGCCGCATAGGTATCGATCCAGTCGCGGTAGGCATGCGCCTCCGGATGCTGTGCCGCCAGTTCGCGGCCCAGCCAGGAGTAGAGCCGCATGCAGGGCGTCAGCGCCGTTACAATCAGGCCGGTCCCCTCTCCCCAGGCGGTCGCCATGACAAAGTCGGTATAGCGGCGGGTCGCGGCGCCCGGCTGAACGTTCTGCAGATCCACGTCCCAGCTCGCGGCGTACTTGCCGTGCAGCTTCAACTCGTTGAACACGCCGGCGGCCAGCTCGTGCAGCTGGATGAAATCGCTCCACTCCCGCGCCTTGGCCCCGGCGATCACGTAGGCACGCGCGAAGGCCCGCAGGAAAAACGCGTCCTGACTCACATAGTAGGCGAACTTGCGCCGTTCCAGCGTACCGTCCAGAATGCCCCGCACAAACGGATTGTTCAGGGAAGCTTCCGCCAGATCCCGATTTTCGTTCCACAGCGTCATTGCCAGCGACATGCCCGACTCCTTGACAGAAAGGATAGTGCACAAACAAAAAAAGGCCCGATCATGTGATGACCGGGCCTGTTGCCGACGATGGAGCGGGAAACGGGATTCGAACCCGCGACTTCAACCTTGGCAAGGTTGCACTCTACCACTGAGTTATTCCCGCAAAGTCCGCCGCGCTCAATCACGCGACGGGGACAGCTTATAGCAAACCGCGCAAACGGCGTCAACCCCAAAAAACACAAATCTTCCCTTTTCCGCAAAATCCTCTCTTCCGCGGTCCCTTTCAGCGGGTAATAACCCGGAAGAACTTGCACATGTAATCGACGCCGGACCAGATGGTCAAAACCAGCGCTATCGCGAAGAAGAAGATCCCCACGTTGTGCGTATTGACGTGGAACAGCTCCCAGCGCAGGCCGAACAGCCAGTAGTAGTCGTAGTGCAGAAGCAGCCCGGGAATGGCGGCCATCTGGAAGATCGTCTTCATCTTGCCCAGGGGGCTGGCCTCGATCACAATCCCCTCGGAGGACGCGATGGAGCGCAGGCCCGTCACCATCAGCTCCCGCGCCAGAATGACAAAGACCGCCCAGGCCGGCACCCGGCCCAGGGGGATCATCATGATCAGGGCGGCCTGAACCAGCAACTTGTCGGCCAGCGGATCCAGAAACTTGCCCATGTTCGTCACCATGCCCCAGCGGCGGGCCAGATAACCGTCCAGCCAGTCGGTGAAGGCGGCCAGCCCAAACACCGCCGCCGCCCAGAAACTGCATCTCCGGTTGCCAATCATCAGCAGCACCACCAGAATCGGGATGGCGATAATTCGGCCCAGGGTCAACAGATTGGGCAAGTTAAGCCAGGTGCGTTTCAGACTCATAGTGACTGCTCCCGAAAGATCTGCCTTGAGGTTCTTGGCTTCTGGACGAAAACGCCCCATCCCGTCCCGGAACAAAAGGCCGGAAGATCCTTCCTCCGTCCCGAAACTTGACTTTCCCGGCGCCTGAATCAATAATTTGACCGGTTTGGCGTTCTTTTTTGGCGGGAAAAATACCAAATTTTGCCCATCGGGCGCAACGTTTTGCGGCAC
>JAFPZV010000180.1 GCA_017417085.1 Deltaproteobacteria bacterium
CAAGCGGTGCTCTGCTACCAGATCGTCGTCGATCATGGCGCGCATGTCGTCAAAGGTCAGCTCCTCGATTTTCTGGATCTCGTTGGAGGTGCGGAAACCGTCGAAAAAGTGCAGGAAGGGAACCCGAGCCCTCAGCGTTGTCGCCTGGGCGATCAGCGCCATGTCCATGCATTCCTGCGGGTTGTTGGAGACCAGCATGGCCCAGCCTGTGCTCCGGCAGGCCATGACGTCACTGTGATCGCCAAAGATCGACAGTGCGTGGGTGGCCACCGCCCGCGCGGCGACATGAAAGACGGTGCTGGTCAGTTCGCCGGCTATTTTGAACATGTTGGGGATCATGAGCAGCAAGCCCTGGGAAGCGGTGAAGGTGGTGGCAAGTGCACCTGCCTGCAAAGCGCCATGCACCGCGCCGGCAGCGCCTCCCTCAGCCTGCATTTCCACGACTTTGGGGATGGTTCCCCAGATATTTTTCTGGCCTGCCGCGCTTTTGCTGTCGGCGCCTTCCCCCATGGCTGATGATGGCGTAATGGGGTAAATGGCAATAACCTCATTGGTGGCATGAGCGACATGGGCGACGGCGGCATTGCCATCCATACAAACCATCTTTCTTGACACGGTTACCTCCTGAATCAATGGGATCTCTGCATGATTATTGAATTTTTAGGGAAGCGCACAAATGCCCCACCAAAAACAAGCCCTCTTGTTTCTTTTTAACCTGATTGGCACGGATTGTATACAACTGTATACGATATTTCCGGCTTGAGATGAAAACTTTTAAGGCAAGAGACGTTTCCTTTGCCTAGAAACTTTGCCGCGCCGCAACCGCCTGGCCAACAGTGTTTTCGTCCACGTATTCCAGATTGCCGCCCAGCGGGATCCCGTGCGCCGGCCGGGTGACCCGGATGTTTTTGGCGTGCAGCAGCCGCGCCAGGTAGAGCGCGGTGGTTTCTCCCTTGGTGGTGAAATTGGTGGCGATCACAACTTCCTGCACTGTACCGTCTTCCAGGCGTTTCATGAGCGATTCGATCCGCAGCTGCTCCGGGCCGATGCCGTCCAGCGGGGAGATGGCGCCATGCAGCACATGATAGCGGCCGTGGTAGGCATGCGTGCGTTCAATCGTCATGACATCCTGCGGTTCTTCCACCACGCAGATCACGCGGCTGTCCCGCCGGGGATCGGCACAGATGGCGCAGGGATCTTCTTCGGTGGTTTGGCCGCAAACGGAGCAGAAGCGGATCTTGCGTTTGACATCAAGGAGCGCTTTGGCCAGTGTTTCCACCCAGCCATCAGGCTGTTTGACGATGAAAAACGCCAGCCGTGCCGCGGTCCTCGGCCCCACGCCCGGCAACCGCGACAGTTCATCCACCAGTTTGTCGAAAGTGGGCGCGGTCTTCATGGATATCAGAACAGGCCGGGGATGTTGATGCCGCCGGTAATCTTGGACATCTCCTCCTGGACCATTTCGGAACTTTTGTGCAGGGCCTCGTTCACCGCGGCGGTCACCAGATCCTCCAGCATTTCCACATCCTGCGGATCAACAGCCGCCGGATCTATTTTGATGGAGAGCAGCTGCTGTTTGCCATTGACTTTGGCCAGTACCATTCCGCCGCCGGCGGAAGCTTCGACCTCACGTTCCCCCAGCTCTTCCTGAAGCCGTTCGATCTTCTGCTGCATCATTTGCGCCTGCTTGACAATGTTCCCTCCGGGAAATCCCCCAAAACCTCTCGACATAAAATTTTTCTTCCTTTCTTTAGCCTTTTTCTTTTGAAGGAAGCGGTTCCACCCGCTCCAGAGTAGCGTTAAAAAAATTCAAAACCGATGTAACCGCCGGATGTTGGGCAATATTTTCCCTGGCTTCCTGAACGGATCCTGTCGCCGGAGATGCTTCGGATACCGTGTTCTGAGCCGACTCGTCTTCCTCAAGAACGACCGGCACGACTGTGATGGTGCGCTGGAAATACCGTCCCAGCAGATCTTCCAGTCTGGTACGCGAATCCCTGTCACGCAGGCCGTAGCTTTCTTTTGAAAAACCGATCTTCAGCCGCGCCGAAGTTATGTCATTCAAAAGCCTTGCCTCTCCAAGCAAGGCGGCCAGCATGGGCTGTTCGCCGCGCAGCTGCGCCAGAAAACTTTCCCAAGTCGCCGAGATTGTTGGCTCGGTACTGATGTTTTCTTCCACATCCTCCGTTCCAGGAGCCGCCGGGGATGGTACTGGTACCGGTGCTTTGTCCTCTTCCCGTTTTGCCGGAGGTAGGGACGCCAGCCGGTCCGGGGCATGCTTTTCTTCCGCTGGATGGCTCCCGGGAAGCGGAACAGATTTCAACACGGGTTTGGGAATGGGCGCACGAGGCATGCTGACCGGTGTGTCACCCCGGTCAGCGCCGGAAGCCGGTGCGGCATTCAGGCGTTCTTCCAGCGCCGTCAGGCGCGCCAGCAGTTCCGCAAGCGGGAGCGCCTGGGGAAAATGGCAGATGCGCAGCAAACCGGCTTCCAG
>JAFPZV010000181.1 GCA_017417085.1 Deltaproteobacteria bacterium
ACAAGAAAATCGGCCGCAACGCTCCCTGCCCCTGCGGCAGCGGCAAGAAGTACAAGCACTGCTGCGGCAAGTGAGGCCGCGCTGCCCAAACCGGTGGAAGCGGTTTGGGAATGACGGAATATGAGAAATTTTGACGAATACAGAACAGGAGAAAGCTTATGACACAGGAGACCGCGGCTCAGGTTCGCGGATTTCGCTTCGCGTCGCTTGCGGCGGGCATCAAGGTATCCGGCGCGCCGGATCTGGCGCTGATCTTTTCCGAAACGCCGGCGCATTGCGCGGCGCTCTTTACCAGCAACCGGGTCAAGGCGGCGCCGCTTCTGGTTTCCGAACCTCGGGTGAAAAAGGGCTTTTGCCAGGCGGTGCTGGTCAACAGCGGCAACGCCAACGCCTGCACCGGCGAGGCCGGCCTTGAGGACGCCCGGCGCTGCGCACGCCTTGCGGCCCAGGCGCTCAATATCGACGAGGAGCTGGTGACGGTGTCCTCCACCGGCGCCATCGGCCATGCACTGCCGATGGAGAAGTTTGAACGCCACGTCCCGCAGCTGGCGAAATTGCTCTCCGCGGACGGCGCGGACGGCTTCGCCAAAGCCATCCGCACCACCGATGCCTTCGTCAAGGTCGCGCGGGCACAGGGGGACGGCTACACGATCTTGGGCATCGCCAAGGGCGCGGGGATGATTCATCCCAACATGGCCACGATGCTTGCCTACGTGATGACCGACGCCAATGTGGAGCGCGGTTTTCTGGACAGGGCGCTGCACCATGCCGCCGAGTACTCCTTCAACCGCATCTCGGTGGATGGCGATACCTCCACCAACGACACGCTGCAAGTCCTGGCCAACGGCGCCTCCGGTTTGCCGGAAATAACCGAAGGAAGCCCACTGGCCGCGGCCTTCCAGGAGCGGCTTACCCAGGTGTGCCTGGATCTGGCCAAGATGATGGTCAAGGACGGCGAGGGCGGCACCAAGCTGGTGCGCGTGCAGGTGGAAGGTGGCGCCACCGAAACGGAGGCGCTCAACGTGGCGCGCCATGTTGCGACTTCAACCCTGCTCAAGGCGGCGTTTTTTGGCGCGGATCCCAACTGGGGACGGGTCATGGCGGCGGTCGGTTCGTCCGGCGAGAAAGTCGATCCGGATCGTATCGATGTGCGGTTTGAGGATGTGACGCTGGTGCGCAACGGGCAGAACACCGGCGAAGAGGCCCGCGAGCAGGCGCGCGCGGTGCTGCAGGGGCCGGAGTTCACCGTGACGGTGGATCTGCACCGCGGATCCTCCTCGGCGTACTACTACATGTCGGATCTGACCTACGATTACGTCAAGATCAACGCGGAGTATCACACCTGATCGCCGAAGTGGTCCGGAACCTTGTTCATGCTTTTTCATGGGCGGTTGGAAGAACTTTCCAGCCGCCTTTTCCTGTTTTCCGCGCTCCTCTGTCTTAAAATTCAAATTATGCTAAAAATCAGGTAGTTAGGAGCCAAAAAGTTGCAAAAGTGAGTGACCCGCCCTAACTTTGCACTATGTTTATCCGCAAGAAGTCCAACAACTCAGGAACAGTCAGCGTGTTTGTCCTCACCACCACCAAGTCTCGCAAGCAGCGGTTGGTAAAGTCCTTTGACGCTACCCATCCCAACGACACGGCGTTTTTGGAGAAGCTGATGCAGCAGGCATCCTCGTTCATCCAGGAGATGGAAGGGCCTTC
>JAFPZV010000182.1 GCA_017417085.1 Deltaproteobacteria bacterium
ATAGTACTTGCCACGGTCAATGAGCTGCCATATCAGAGCGGTTTTGTCTACATACACATAACCACCGCGAATGATTTCGCCAAAATTCTGAATGCCGACGGGATATTTCATGGGGCACCTCCTCATAACGAGGACGAAAAGCCAAAAAAACACGTTCGCAACAGCCGTTCATGCTTGAGCAATGCGCCAGAGTTCCATCCACCAACCACTTCGCGCGCAACGATGAAGAGCGGCATCACCGTCATGCCCAGATCCCCGCAAGCGCCGCGCCGCAAAAATCGCAGCTGCCCTTGGTCAGATGCAGCGCCTGCAACGAGAATCCACGCCGTTCGATGACCGTTTTTCCGCAAGACGGGCAGACGGTGTTCTCGCCTCCTGCGCCGGGAATATTGCCGGTGTAGACATGGCGCAGGCCTTCCCCACGCCCGATGACACGCGCCCGCAGCAGGGTTTCGGGTGGTGTCGGCGGATGATCGCGCAGGGCATAGGCCGGGTGAAAAGCCGTCACATGCCAGGGCACATCTTTCCCCAGATCGCTCACAATGAAACGCGCCAGATCCCTGAGTTCCGCATCCGTATCGTTGAGTCCGGGGATCAGCAGCGTGGTGATCTCCAGCCAGATGCCCAACTTCCGGAAACAACGCAGGGAATCCAGCATTTCGGAAAGCCGGGCGCCCACAATATTGCGGTAAAACGCCTCGGAGAAGGCCTTGAGATCGACATTGGCGGCATCCATCAGCGGCGCAATCCGGGTGAGCGCCTCCTTTTGCATGTAGCCATTGGTCACAAAGAGATTCTTCAGGCCGCGCTCATGCGAAAGCCGGGCGATATCCAGGGCATACTCATAAAAGACCGTGGGCTCGGTGTAGGTAAAGGCGATCGCCTCGCAACCAGAGACAAGAGCCGCATGCGCCACCTGCTCCGGCGGCACAGGCCGTTCCCGGCCGATCAACTCCGCTTTCGGCTGTGAAATCGAGTCGTTCTGGCAGTGGCGGCAGCGAAAGTTGCATCCCAGAGTGGCCACCGAATAGCAGCGGCTGCCCGGCAGCACATGAAACAAGGGTTTTTTTTCGACCGGATCGACATGCGCCGCTATCAGCTGCCCGTAGACAAGGCTCACAAGCCTGCCCTCATGATTTTCCCGTGTCCGGCACCGTCCCCGCCCACCTTTTGGAATCGTGCATTCCAGCCGGCAGAGATGGCAGCGCACCGCCGATTCCGGCAGGGATTCCCAGAAAAGCGCTTCCCGCATAAGGCTCCGCCTCTCTTCTAAATTTCCCATGTTTTGTGAAATTTGATCGCCGGCCACTGCTCCTGAACATGGCCCAGACGCCATTCACTCGACGCCAGATAGGCCAGGGCGCCCTTGGCGTCCCGCGCCAGGTTGGCGGCCTCCTTCTTCATAAACTCGTCCAGTTTCGCGCGATCCTCGCAGGTCACCCAGCGGCAGGCGGCGTAGTTGACCGCCTCGTAGGCGGCATCCACGTTGTACTCCGCCCGCAGCCGCTCAATGATGACGTCAAACTGCAAAACGCCGACAGCACCCAGGATATGATCGTTGCCGATCAGGGGCCTGAAGAGCTGCACCGCGCCCTCCTCGGTCAGCTGCAGCAGTCCCTTGTCCATCTGCTTGGTCTTCAGCGGATCTTTCAGACGCGCGCGCCGGAAATGCTCGGGCGCGAAACTGGGGATGCCGGTGAACTTCAGCGGTTCCTTCGTGGTGAAGGTGTCACCAATGCGGATGGTACCGTGATTGGGCACGCCAATAATGTCGCCGGGAAAGGCTTCTTCGGCATTCTTGCGATCCTGGGCCATGAAGATCATGGCGTTGTTCAGCAGTACCTCCTTGCCCACCCGGTGATGACGCACCTTCATTCCGCGGGTGAACTGCCCGGAGCAGATGCGCAGAAACGCGATGCGGTCACGATGGGCAGGATCCATGTTCGCCTGAATCTTGAAGACAAAACCGCTGAATGCCGCTTCG
>JAFPZV010000183.1 GCA_017417085.1 Deltaproteobacteria bacterium
ACAAGAGCCTCGTCCGTGCAGGCAACAGCGCCCCTTTCATCCTTGCTGTCCGGTACGCCAAACAGCAGCACCGCGCCCACGCCCAGCTCCAGCGCCTGCCCCACCGTATCCGGCAGGGCTTCAAGCGGCCAGTGCCATACCCCCGGCAGGGAATCCAGCTCGCGCGGTTCCTTTTCGGTCGTGACAAACAGCGGCCAGATCAGCTGCTCCACCGCACAGCGGGTTTCCCGCACCATGCCGCGCAGGGCCGGACTGCGCCGCAGCCTGCGCAAACGTTCCTCCGGAAAAGCCATGGAAACATCTCCTTCTTGTTGTCATGAATCCCCATCAAGGGGGGGGATGGACAAAGGCCAGGGGGGAGTCACACTGTTATTCTCTAACTTCCCCAGTCTCGCTACGCTCGACAGCCCCCTCAGGGAGGGGGCCAATTATTTTTAGCTACCTTGGTGTTCCCTTCTCCGTCCAATACTGCTCAAGCGCCTCAACCAGACCTTCCGCCGTGGCCTTTTGCGCTTCGACATGCACCGGAAGGCCCAGGGCGCGGGCGGCGGCGGCCGTAGTTGGGCCAATAACCGCCACAACAACCGCATCAAGCAAAGCGTTTTCGCCTTCAAGCGCCTCGTGCAGACTTTCCGCGGCGGAACCCGAGGCAAGCGTGACAATGTCCAGCCGCCGGTTCCGCAGCAGTTCGCACAGATATTTATACTGTTCGCGCGCGGGACGCGTGCGGTAGATGACAGGGGCAAAAACCCGCGCGCCCTGCGCTTCCAGCGCGGCGCACAGTGTAGCCGCCGTCAAATCGCCGTGGGGATACAGCACCCGGCAGCCTCGCAGATCTTCCTGTGCAAACAGCGCGATGAGCCCCTCTGCGCCACAGCCCCTTGCAACCCGGTCGGCACGCAGCCCGTGTGACAAGAGCGAGGCCGCCGTCTTTTCACCCACGACGGCAAGACGCAGGCCGGCAAAGGCGCGCGCGTCAAGCTCCTTCGCTTCCAGTGCCCGCCACAAAAAGTCCACGGCGTTCTGCGAGGTGAGGAGCAACCAGTCGCTTGAGGAAAACGCAGCAAGCGCCCGCGCCTGTTCCTCTTCCAAGCCCTGCGCATCCAGAGCGATGAGCGGGACTTCCACGCCCTGCGCGCCGCGTTCACGCAAAAGCCGGACAAGGCTTTCCGACTGATGGGCAGCGCGCGTCACCGCCACGCGGCAGCCCAGCAGCGTACAGGAAGCGGCGGCTTTCGGCCGCACCTTTTCATCCAGGACCTCATCGTCCAGCGCAAACAGCGCCCGCAGCGCCTGCGCATAACGAGGGGCCTCGTTTCCGGCGTCTTTGAGCGCCGCAAGCGGAAGGTGCAGCATCTTTCCGGCGATGGCAAGACTCATGGCATCCAGTGCACGGCACTCGGCTTCCGTTGCGTTGGGCAGCAGACCTTGCGCCTTGCGCCTTCCCTCCTCGCACAGCTCTTCAACCCGGCGGCGCAGCGCCACCACCACCGGCGCCGCATCCAGATTCGCCAGCCAGCGCTGGAAACGCTCCACCTCCTGCGCAATCATTTCCCGGCCCTTTTCCGCCTCGCAACGGCGATCGGCCAGATTTTCCGCGACAATCTCCCGCAGATCGTCAATATCGTACAGATACACCTGCGGCAGCCTCCCGACATCCGCCTCCACATCGCGCGGCACCGCCACATCCACCACAAACAGCGGCCGGCCGCCACGCTGTGGAAGAATCTTTTCGACGTCCCGCGCCCGGATAACGGCATGGGGCGCGGCGGTGCAGCTCACCACGATATCGGCCGCGGCCAGTTCGTCAAAAAGCGCATCGAAGGTGAGAGATCGCGCATGAAGATCTTCGGCCAGCCTGCCCGCACGTTCGGAAGAGAACCTATCCACAATGCCGATGTCGCGCGCACCATACGCGAAGAGATGCCGCGCCGCCAGTTCGCCCGCCTCGCCCGAACCGACCACCAGTACCCGCCTGTTTTCCAGAGCGCCGAAAATCCTGCGGACCAATTCTACCGCCGCAAAAGGCACCGATACCGCTTTCCTCGCAACGGCGGTTTCACTGCGCACCCGCTTGGCGACAGCAAAGGCGCGCTGCAGCAGCCGCTCCAGGATCAACCCGCAGGCACCTTCGGCATGCGCCTGGGCGTAGGCGCTCTTGACCTGTCCCAAGATCTGCGGTTCACCGACGACCATGGAGTCCAGTCCGGATGCAACCTCAAACAGGTGGCGCGCAGCCTCCGCGCCGTTCCAGCTCAGCAGATGCGGCACCAGCTCGTCTTCCTTCACCTGATGATACGTGGCCAGAAAGGCGCGCAGACATCCGACCGCAGCCTCCCGTTCCCCCGTCATCACCGTGTAAAGTTCGACGCGGTTGCAGGTGGAAAGGATCAGCCCCTCCCGCACTGCGGGCAGCGCCAGCAGGGAACGCAGCGCCTCCCCCAGCCGCGAGGGCGCAAAAGCCACCCGCTCGCGCAGGGGCACCGGCGCGCTGCGGTAGTTTATGCCAACCGCTGTCATTTCCATTGTTTTTCCCGCCCTTCGCAAAAGCAAAGAAACCTTGATTTTCCGCCGCTGACCATTACCATGAACGGCAGGTCAGGCAACGAAATTTTTTCTTTCCACAGATGAACTCTTGACGCAAAGGAGAATCGAATCATGGCCAGCGAACAGGTTATGCACCTGAATGAGAGCAATTTTCAACAAGAGGTTCTGGAGGCGTCCATGCCCGTGCTGGTGGATTTCTGGGCCAGCTGGTGCGGCCCCTGCAAGGCAATCGCCCCCTTTGTCGAGGCGGTGGCCGCCGAGTATCAGGGGAAACTGAAAGTCGGCAAGGTCAACGTGGATGAAGTCCAGGAGCTGTCCGTCACCTACGGAATCCGTAGCATTCCCACCCTGTTGATCTTCAAGGGCGGCCAGGTAGTGGATACCGCCATTGGCGCACTTGCCAAAAACGAGTTGAAGGCACTGATCGACAAAAACCTGTAAGCCGCTTTTGGAAAAGCCGTCAGGCCAAATCGGCCTGACTGTCAAGAATGATGGTCACCGGACCGCAGTTGCACAGGCTGACGTGCATCATGGCACCAAACTCGCCGGTCGCCACGTTCAGGCCCAGTGCACGCAGCGCGGCGACATAGCGGCGGTACATCTCTTCTCCTTCGGCCGGCGGGGCGGCGCCATGAAAACTGGGGCGCCGTCCTTTCCGGCAATCCGCAAGCAAGGTAAACTGGGACACCACCAGAACGCTTCCGCCGGTATCCTCAAGCGAGCGGTTCATCTTGCCGTTTTCGTCGTCAAAGATCCGCAGATGGATCGTCTTTTCCACCAGGTAACGCAGATCACGCTCGCTGTCTCCCACAGCAACGCCCAGCAGAACCAGCAGGCCATCTCCGATCGCTCCGATCGTCCGGCCCGCCACCGTCACCTGCGCCTCAGAAACCCGCTGTATAACCGCCCGCATCGCTATCCCCGTTTTTTAATTCCATTCAATGAGGAGAATAATCCCCGGCAAAAACCTCCACCGCCGGACCGGTCATGAACATCGCGCCGTTTTCCGCCCATTCCAATTCCAGATCACCGCCCACAAGATGATTGAGTATCCGTCTTTCGGTGAACCCGTTCAGCACCCCCGCAGCCGCCACCGC
>JAFPZV010000019.1 GCA_017417085.1 Deltaproteobacteria bacterium
GCGCGCAAGAGAAGCGCGTTTGACCATTCCTCCCGACAGTTCGGACGGATATTTGCTCCCCGCCACATCCGGCAAACCCGCCAAAGCGAGCTTCACCGCCGCAAGCTTTTCCGCATCCGGCCGCTTCATATGGGCATGCTCAATCAGCGGCAAAGCAATGTTTTCGATAACGGTCAACGACGAAAACAACGCCCCATTCTGAAACAGCACGCCAAAACGCCGCTCTACCGAAGAACGGCGTTTATAAGAGAGCTTTTGCAAATCTTCGCCGAACACCCGCACTTCACCGGAGCTGGGACGACGCAAACCTACAATCGAGCGCAACAGCACCGATTTTCCTGTTCCCGAACCGCCGACCACTCCCAAAATTTCGCCGCGGAAAACATCCAGATCCAATCCCTCGTGAACCGCATGTGTTCCGAAACGGTTCACCAGATTGCGCACCGAAATGACGACTTCTTTTTCTACCATTTCATCTCCATGAAAAACATGGCGGCTATCGCATCCAGCAGGATCACCATGAAAATCGACTGTACCACACTGGACGTCGTATGAGCGCCCACGGAACGGGCGCTTCCTTCAACCTTGAATCCCTCCAGGCAACCGATAATCGCTATGACAAAAGCGAAAACCGGCGCCTTGGCAATTCCGGTCAAAAAATGCCGGATACTCACCGTCTGGATAATATCCAGATAGCGCACAGCAGAAATATCCAGAGAAAAAATCGCCACCATCGCGCCGCCTACCATGCCGGAAGCGACCGCAACAAAGGTGAGCAGAGGCAGCGAGAACAATAAAGCCAAAACCCGCGGCAGAACCAGCATTTCCATGGGGTCCAACCCCTGGGCATTCAAGGCGTCGATCTCCTCGTTGACCTTCATGGAACCCACCTGGGCGGTAAAGGAGCTGGCGGTGCGCCCGGCCAGCAGAATGGCCGCCAGCAGCACGCCGAATTCCCGTTCAAAGGCGTAGGCCACCAGATCCACGGTATAGATGGTCGCACCGAAAATGGACAAAACCGTAGCGCCCAAAAAGGCAACCACCGCGCCTACCAAAAACGTCAGCAACGCGACAATCGGCACCGCGTTCAATCCCGTCTGCTGGATATGGGAAACCAGCGAAACCAGCCGCCAGCGCTTGGGATGCGGCAAAACACGAACCAGCGAGACCAGCGTCAGGCCCGCAAAATTCAGCAGCGCGCCCAGTCCTTTTACACCGTCAATCACACATTTACCAATATCCGCCAACAGACTGGCCAGTGTTCGGGGCGGCGTCGAAACCGCCTCCGTCGGGCGTCCCGCCGCGGCTCCCACAGCCAGAAGCAGGGCCCGCCGCTCGTTGGAAAGCTCCGGGGCCGCGGCAATCAATGTCTTCAGCCGCTCTTCACCCAGCCGCCATGCCAGCAAGGAAGCACCCGCCGTATCAAGCGCACCCAGCCCGCTAAAATCAATACGCGTGAAATTTGCCGGGATTTTTTCCAGTTTGCGTTCCAGCAGCCGGTAATGCGGCAAGGTCCAGTCCCCTACCAGCTGCAAGGTATCCCGTTCCCGGCGAACATCGCCTGCCACCTTTTCCGTTTTTTGCATCATGAAATTTCACCTGGAATCTAAAATGCCGTTTTCTCCCCCCGGACACATCAAACACCACAGCTATTTACGGAATTCGTGTCCAGAGATGCTCAAATACCGGCATGGGCACCCATTTTTCATCCCTTTCCAAGGGCTGGGCTGATTGTATAGCGAAGCACAGAGGAAAAGGCACGGAAAAATTGGTGAAAGCCAAAAAGGTCTTTCAATTATATACTTACGGGGTCCAGCTTGCCTTTCCCCGAGAACTGGTCTAGTTTGACAC
>JAFPZV010000184.1 GCA_017417085.1 Deltaproteobacteria bacterium
ACCGGCGCCATCGGCCATGCACTGCCGATGGAGAAGTTTGAACGCCACGTCCCGCAGCTGGCGAAATTGCTCTCCGCAGACGGCGCGGACGGCTTTGCCAAAGCCATCTGCACCACCGACGCCTTTGTCAAGGTCGCGCGGGCGCAGGGGGACGGCTACACGATGCTGGGCATCGCTAAGGGCGCTGTGATGATCCATCCCAACATGGCCACGATGCTTGCCTACGTGATGACCGACGCCAATGTGGAGCGCGGTTTTCTGGACAGGGCGCTGCACCATGCCGCCGAGTACTCCTTCAATCGTATCTCGGTGGACGGTGATACCTCCACCAACGATACGCTGCAGGTTCTGGCCAACGGCGCGTCCGGGATCCCGGAAATAACCGAGGGAAGCCCGTTGGCCGCGGCCTTCCAGGAACGGCTTACCCAGGTGTGCCTGGATCTGGCCAAGATGATGGTCAAGGACGGCGAGGGTGGTACCAAGCTGGTGCGCGTGCAGGTGGAAGGCGGCGCCACCGAAACGGAAGCGCTGAACGTGGCGCGCCACGTTGCGACTTCGACCCTGCTCAAGGCGGCGTTTTTCGGCGCGGATCCCAACTGGGGCCGGGTCGTGGCGGCGGTCGGTTCATCTGGCGAGGAAGTCGATCCGGATCGTATTGATGTGCGTTTCGAGGATGTGATACTGGTGCGCAACGGGCAGAACACCGGCGAAGAGGCCCGCGAGCGGGCGCGCGCGGTGCTGCAGGGCCCGGAGTTCACCGTGACGGTGGATCTGCACCGCGGATCCTCCTCGGCATACTACTACATGTCGGATCTGACCTACGATTACGTCAAGATCAACGCGGAGTACCACACCTGATCGCCGAAGTGGTCCGGAACCTTGTTCATGCTTTTTCAGGGGCGGTTGGAAGAACTTTCCAGCCGCCTTTTCTGTTTGAAGAAACGCTGCCGCCATCTTGCGGTGAAGGAATTTTCCATTTTTTCCGATGGAAGAGCTTACCTCCGTTTGCTTCGCGCCTTGCAGTATTTCCTGCCTCTGATAAAATATTGTGCATTTAAAATTTTTGACACAAATGCCACTTTTTGAAGATGAGAACGCATAACATGCTGATAGAACGTAGAAATTACGTTGAGGCTTTGGACAGGCGAAAGGGCAACGGGTTGGTGAAGGTGATCACCGGCATCCGCCGCTGCGGGAAATCCTTTTTGCTTTTCGAGTTGTTCAAAAAACACCTGCTTGATGCCGGAATCGCTCCGGCGAACATCATTGAAATTGCCTTTGACTCGCGCAGTAACCGGCCATTGCGTGATCCGGACGCGCTCTGCGCCTACCTGGACAGCCGCATTGCGGGCAAGGACCGCTGCTTTCTTCTGCTCGACGAAATCCAGCTTGTCGAAGACTTCGAATCCGTATTGAACCAGTACATGCGCGTTCCCGGCATTGACCTGTATGTGACCGGCAGCAATTCCAAGTTTCTCTCCTCCGACATCATCACCGAGTTTCGTGGCCGGGGCGATGAGGTCCGTGTCCGCCCCTTAAGCTTTGCGGAGTTCCTGCCCGCACACGGGGGCGGTGTCCGGGACGCCTGGCGCGACTATTACACCTTCGGCGGTCTGCCCCACGTGCTTACGCTGGACGACGATCGGCAAAAGGTTGCCTATCTCGGTTCCCAGTTCCTCCAGGTCTATTTTGCCGATGTACTTGAACGCCGTGAAATTGCTCACGCGGACGAACTCGACGAACTGGTGAACGTTCTGGCCTCGGCCGTGGGCTCACTCACCAACCCTACACGCATCGCCGATATTTTCAGAAGTGTGAAGCGGGGGAACATCGCGCCGGGAACGGTGAAATCCTATATAGGTTTTCTTCAGGATGCTTTCCTCATCGAACGCGCCCTGCGCTTCGACATCAAGGGCAACCGCTATATCAACACGCCTGCCAAGCACTACTTCACCGATCTGGGCCTGCGCAACGCGCGGCTGAACTTTCGGCAGCAGGAAGAGAACCACATCATGGAAAACATCATTTTCAACGAACTGCGGCTGCGTGGTTTTGCCGTGGATGTGGGCGTAGTCGAGGAGCGGAGCCGGGACGGGGAGGGAAGGGCCGCCCGCAGGCAGCTTGAAGTCGATTTTGTGGCAAACCAGGGCAACAGCCGCTACTACGTGCAGTCCGTCTATGCGGCGGATGAGCAAAAACGTGCCCAGGAACGGGCCGCGCTCCTGCGCATTGACGATTCGTTCAAAAAGATCATCGTGACCGGCAACGACGCCCGGCCCAAGCGTGACGACAAGGGATTCGTCATTATGGGCATCACGGATTTTTTGCTGGATCCCAACAGCCTCGACTATTAGGTAGAGCTGAAATTTTTGACACAAATGCCACTTTTTGAAGATGGGAGTATCAAGAGAACTGACTATGAAAATTCAATACGCGTCCGACCTGCATCTGGAATTTTCCGACAACACCGCGTGGCTGCGCGAACATCCCTTGAAGGTAGCGGGCGAGGTGCTCGTGCTGGCGGGCGACATCGGCGTTCTCGGCCATGCCAGCTATACGGCGCATCCGTTCTGGGACTGGGCTTCCGAACAGTACCGGCAGGTCATTGTCCTGCCGGGGAACCACGAATTTTATCTGAACTATGATCTTGACAGCATGATTGACGGCTGGCAGCTGGAAATCCGCAAGAATGTGCATTGCCGGTACAACGCCGTCGTTCCGCTGGCGGACGGCATCGATCTGATCGTCACCACCCTGTGGGCGAAGATAGGGGAATCCCATGCCGGCATGACGGAACGCTGTGTCGCCGATTTCCACCGGATCATGCAGGGCGGCAGACGCCTGGATGTTGACCGCTTCAATGCCGAGCACGAACGTTGTTTCAGGTTTCTGCGGGATGCGGTCGCGGCGAGCCGGGCCCGGCACATTGTGGTGGCCACCCACCATGTGCCGTCGTATCTGCTGACTGCCAAGACCTTTGTGGGGAGCCTCATCAACGGCGCCTTTACGGTGGAACTGGGCGGTTTCATTGAATCTTCCCCGATTGAATGCTGGATTTACGGCCACTCCCACCGCAACATCGACAGCGTTATAGGCACAACCCGCTGTCTTTCCACCCAGTTGGGCTATGTCGCCCACGGTGAGCACGGAACCTTTGACGCGGGAAAAGTCATCGAGATCGGGTAGTGGAACGGCCCAGCGGCCAGAGCGGAGGGAAAAAGCATGGCCTCATTGAACCAGGCAAAGGTAATCAAGGCGCTTGAAAAGGCGGTGGATGGTCCCTGTGGGGATTTCATCTATGGTTTTTTGCGGGCCTACGGAACAGCGGCCTCGACTGTAAAACGCATCCAACTGGGCGACAAGCAGCGGAACCTCGCTTCCGTCCCCGGCGATATCGCCATCC
>JAFPZV010000020.1 GCA_017417085.1 Deltaproteobacteria bacterium
CTGACAGCGGTGGAGTTTTCCTTTCTGGAGCTGTTGCTGCGCAACGCCGGGCAAGTGGTCAACCGTGAAATGCTGGCGCAAAAGGTGCTGGGACGTCCTCTTTCCCCCTACGACCGCAGTATTGATGTCCATATCAGCAGTCTGCGCCGCAAACTGGGAGGAGACGAACGCATCAAAACCATTCGCAGTGTAGGGTATCAATTCGTAGGCATTGCCAGGACATAGGACTTTTCTTCGCAAAAGAGGCCGTTTCTTTTCATCGTTTGGACTTATGACCAGTCCCCGGTCCGCCGCACAGGCGGCCGGGGGTATTCTTTTCCGCCTAACAAAAAAGGAGAATGGCATATGGATCTCGACAAAATTCTGGGAGCACTTTTACAGGGCGGTGGCTCCGCCGGCAATTCCTCAGCCTATGCGCAGGACCGCATCGGCAACGCCATGGGCGGTGACCTCTCCGATCTGCTCAACCAGCTGGGACGCGGCGGCACGGGAGGTCTTGGCGATCTGCTTGGCCGCAGCCAGTCCGCGCCGCAGCAGGGAGGAACATCCTATGATACGGGAGGAACCGGCAGTCTGGACAGCCTGCGCCCGGATGCCACTTCCTCCACGGCCGGACGTTCCTCCATACCGGCAGCGCCCCGGCGCGGTCCCCTGGATGATCTGTTTGGCGGACGCGCACCGGGCAATACCATGCCTCCCGCCGGCAACCGCCCCTCCAATCCGCTGGAGGACATCATCAGAGGCGGTGGAGGTGGAAGAGGCAACACCTCGGTACTGGGCGGCCTGGGCGACCTGCTCGGCACCATCCTGGGCGGCGGCAGAAGCGCTGCTCCCCGGAGCACGGGGAAAAGCCCCATAGGTGGTGCGCTCAAGGGCGGCCTGATGGCCATACTGGGCAGCATTGCCCTGCGTGCCCTCAAAAACAAGATCACCCGCCGTGCCACCATGGGCTTTACGGATATGGGCATGGATCCGGAGAATGTCAGCGATCGGGAAGCGGAACTGGTGCTGCGGGCCATGATCAACGCCGTCAAGGCCGATGGCGTTATTACGGAAGACGAATTCAACTATATCATGGGTCATCTGGAGGAAAGCGGGGCCGACGATGAAACCAAGGAATACCTCATCGAAAAGCTGAAGGCGCCGATGGAAACCGAAGCCCTGATCGCCGAGGCGCAGGGAAACATCGAGTTGGCGGCCAAGCTGTACAGCGCTTCGCTTATCCCGATCGAGGCCAATGCCAATGAGCGTGCCTATCTCGCCCATCTGGCGGCAGGCATGGGTCTGGATCAGCAGACCGCTGCCAGCATTGAGGAAATAATGGGAGTGAAGGCTTAAATCGCCCTCTCCGAACCAGAAGCGCAAAAGCAAAAAAGCAAAAAAGAAACCGCAAGGCCCGGTTGGGGGCCTTGCGGTTTTTCTGTTTTCTGTCCTGCCTTTCCCTCCGGACGAAGTGCCGTTCTTTCAATCCATCAGATCCAGCTTGAAGAAATCGGAAGACTTCAGGCCCTCGGAGCTTTTTTTCGAAGAAGAGGATGAGGACGAAGAACGCTTTGAAGCGGAAGGCCGGTAGGTATATGCCGAACGTTCAGGTACGGTGCCGGGCGCAAAGGCCTCGATAAAGGGCGATGCGACGTGATCCGAAGCCAACATGCCGCTTGCAGGATCTATAGCCTGGAACTCGATGGTGTCCGGCACGGCAAAATGACGCGGCGGCACATCCTTGAGCGCCTCCTGCATAAAGGCCAGCCAGCCCGGAAGCGCAAGTTTCGCCCCCGTTTCGGAATGCCCCAGCGGCTTGCTGTCATCATAACCGACCCAGCAGGCAGCCGCCAGCTGCGGCACGAAACCGGCAAACCATGCGTCCTTCAGATCGTTGGTGGTGCCAGTCTTTCCGGCGACCGGCCGATTCAATTCACGCGCCCTGGAGCCCGTGCCGTCACGCACCACGCTTTCCATCAAATTGGTCATCAGATAGGCGGTCTCCGGCGAAAGCACCCGCTCCCGCATCACGGTGTTCAACCGCTGCCCCATCTCGATGCCGTTTTGGAAATCGGCAGGATCGGAGGATTCCAGCACCTTGCCATTGCGATCCAGTATCTTGACGACATAGGTGGGCGTGACCCTGATGCCGCCGTTGGCAAACACGCAGTAGGCGGTCGTCAATTCCAGAGGAGTGACCAGCGAGGTGCCAAGCGCCATTGTAAGATTGCGCACCACCGGTGATTCAATGCCAAGTTTGGCGGCATAGGACGCGGCATAGTCCACCCCGATGTCCTGCAGGACCTGGATGACGGGAACATTGTAGGAATAGGTCAACGCGCGCCGCAACGACGTCGGGCCGTGGTAACGGCCGCCGGAATTTTTGGGAGTCCACCTGCGCAAACGCCCGTGCCGGTCCATGGCCGGAAACGAGATCGGCGTATCCTGGAGAATGCTGGCCGCCGTATAGCCCTTGTCCAGGGCCGCGGCATAAACTATGGGTTTGAAGGCGGAGCCGGGCTGGCGTTTGGCCTGCGTGGTGCGGTTAAACTGGCTTTCGTTGTAATCATAACCGCCCACCATTGCCCGGACCCGGCCGTTTTCCGGATCCATGGCGACCAGACAGCTCTGCGCCTTCGGGCTCTGTCCGAGAACAGCCGAGTACGTGCCATCATTGAGGCGTTTGCCCAGACGAATTTTTACCAGCGCGTTGCGGGGGAAAAGCAGCCCGTTTCCCTTTCTGAACGGTCCGCTTTTGGCAAAATGCAGCGCACCCGCCCAGGAACGCTCCGGCAACACCGCCTGAAACGAACCGAAACGCACCACCAGCCCGCCGCCATGAGCAGGCGAACCGGACACCACCGCGTCCAGCAGCGTGCCGTCCGAAGGCGGAAGCTCATCCCACTCCTCGTTCTGTTTCCGGAGAAATCCGGCTACTTCCGCATCGGTAAGAATCTTTGCCGGGCCGCGGTAGCCATGACGGCGATCGTAGCTTTCCAGATTGCCGCGCACGGCTTCCTGCGCGGCTTTCTGCAGCTTCGGATCGAGGGTGGTGAAGACCTTCAAACCACCTTCGTACAGCATCTGTTCGCCATAGGTCCTCTGCAGATAACGCCGTACCTGCTCGCAAAAATAGGGCGCCGGATTGTCGGGCTTCAGGGAGCGTGAACGGAGCTTCACCGGCTCTTTCGCGGCCTCATCTGCCTCGCGCTCGGAGATATAGCCATCTTCCACCATCCGGCTCAGCACGTAACGGCGTCTTCTCAGCGCGCTTTCCAGATTATGGTGGGGCGAATAGCGGCTGGGGGCCTGCGGCAGGCCGGCCAGCAGGGCGCATTCTCCCAGGGTAAGCTGGTTGACCGACTTGTCAAAATAAACCTGGGCCGCGGCTTCCACGCCATAGGCGGTATGTCCCAGATAGATCTGGTTCAGGTAGAGATAGAGGATGCCCTCCTTGCTGAGCGATCGCTCAATACGCCAGGCCAGCAAAGCTTCCTTGAGCTTGCGGGTGTAGGTTCTTTCCGGCGTCAACAGAAGGCTCTTGGCAACCTGCTGGGTAATGGTGCTGCCGCCCTGCCGGATGCCCTTCGTGCGGTAATTTTTCAAAGCGGCGCGGGCGATGGAATACAGATTGATGCCCTTGTGGTGGAAAAACCGCTTGTCTTCCGCGGCGACAAAGGCATTGACCAACTGTTTAGGCATGGAGGTGACCGGCAGCACCACCCGCCGCTCCTTGATATACTCCATCATCGGTGTGCCATCCGCGGCGTAGATCGTGGTGATAACCGGCGGGCGGTAATCTTCAAGCCGATCCACCCGCGGCAAAGTCGCCGCAATGTGATGATAGATACCCAGTACCGCGACGCCTCCCACTATGATGGCCAAAAGGCCAACAAAAATGAAAAGCAGGGAAATATTCTTAACAATTTTGAAAAATGTTTTCATGGTCCCTCTATCCTTCGCAATGCACCTCCGCATCCAGCAGTTTTCCAGCGGCTTCAAGCAGTTCGGGAGCGGGCGTCACCCGCAAATTTTCCGGAAGCCGGATCACCGCGCTGCCCTTTTCCGGCAACGTCACCCGGGCAAAGGTTTCGCAATCGCCGGGATACTGGCTCAAAAGCGCGCGGATCCGCCCCAGAACCTCCGGATCCTGAGCGGACTGCGCGTTCAGGGGAAAGAAGACCCGGCGAATCTCGGGCAGGCGGCAATGCGCCAGTTCCAGCACTTCCTCGGCCATAATTTTACTGCTTTCCTCTTCGGCGCTCACCCGTCCCTTCACCACCAGCGGTTCTTCCAGAGTCAGCAGATCACGGCTCTTGGAGTACAGATCCGGGAAAATAACCAGTTCCGCCGTGCCGCTCAAGTCTTCCAGCGTCACCACCGCCATCCGGTCGCCCTTCTTGGTGGTCTTCTCACGTAAAACGGCCACAATGCCGCAGACCATTACCGGCTGCCGATCCGGCAGATCTCTCAGGGCGGCCAAATCGCAGCTCCCCAGCCGTTTGACCTGCCCCGCAAAGCGCTCCATTGGATGACCGGTGATGAAGAAGCCCAAAGCCTCCTTTTCGTAGGCCAGCCGGAGCTTTTCCGGCCATTCCTCCACATCCGGCAGCTGTTCGTAACCGGCGGCGCTTTCCTGCATATCTTCTCCGCCAAACAGTGAACCCTGTCCCTGTTCACGCTCGCGCTGGGCGTCCTGTCCCAGGCTGATGGCATGCTCTATGGCCTCGAACTTCTGGGCTCGGTTCCCCTCCAGGCAGTCGAAGGCACCACACTTCACCAGCGATTCCACCACCTTCTTGTTGACCTTGCGCAGCTCCACACGTTTGCAAAAATCGTGCAGCGAGGTAAAGGGCCCCGATTCGCGCGCCTCCTCTATCGACTCCAGCGCCGTCTCCCCTACCCCCTTCACCGCCCCCAGCCCGAAACGGATGGCATTGTCCGCCACGGTAAAGGAACGGCGCGAGGCGTTGATGTCGGGCGGCAAAGTGGTAATCCCCATGGCGTGCAGTTCCATGATGCTCTTGTTGACCTTTTCGGTCGATTCCATATCCTCGGTCAGAAGCGCCGCCATGAACTCCACCGGGTAGTGGGCCTTGAGATAGGCGGTCTGGTAGGCCACCAGCGCATAGGCCGCGGAGTGCGACTTGTTGAAGCCGTATTCGGCGAACTTCTCCATCA
>JAFPZV010000185.1 GCA_017417085.1 Deltaproteobacteria bacterium
CCGCCCGCCATTGCCGCCAACGGGGAGGCGCTGCGGCGTTTCAACGCCCTGCTGGAAGAGGCCCGCACGGTGTATGCGGAACTGCTGGCCATGGGCATTGCGTCCGAAGACGCGCGTTTTGTGCTGCCAAATGCGGTGAAAACCGCTCTGGTGGTCACGATGAACGCCCGTGAACTGCGGCATTTCTTCTCCTTGCGCTGCTGTTTGCGCGCCCAGTGGGAGATTCGGGAGCTGGCCGGGAAGATGCTGGCCCTGGTGCGGGAGAAGGCGCCCCTGCTCTTTGCCGGTGTCGGGCCCGCCTGCCTTTCCGGCCCCTGTCCGGAAGGCGGGAAAAGCTGCGGGCGGATGGAAGACGTGCGGGCGGCCTTTGCCGCCGGAACCATTCCTTGAAAAAAGGTTTGAAGAGATCATGTTCCAGAAACTTGAGGAAGTAGTAGAGCGTTTCCGGGAAGTGGAGGGTTTGCTGGCGTCGGGCGAGGTGCTCGCCGATCGCGAACGCTTTCTGGCCCTGTCGCGGGAGCATGCGGACCTGAGCGCGGTGGTGGAGACCTACGGCCTCTACAAGAAGACCTGCGCCGATATCGAAGGCGTCCGGGAACTGCTGCAGGATGGCGATCCCGAGATGAAGGCGATGGCGCACGTCGAGCTGCCGGAGCTGGAGACACGCCGCAGCGCTCTGGAACAGCAGTTGCGGGTACTGTTGCTGCCGAAGGATCCCAACGACGAAAAGAACATCTTTCTGGAGATTCGTGCCGGAACCGGCGGCGAGGAAGCTGCACTGTTCGCCTACGATCTGTTTCGGATGTACCAGCACTATGCGGAACGGCGCGGCTGGCAGGTGACGACCGAAAGCTTTTCCGAAGCGGATGCCGGTGGTTTCAAGGAAGTGGTGATGCAGATCCGCGGACAGCTGGTGTATTCCAGGCTCAAGTACGAAAGCGGCACCCACCGGGTGCAGCGGGTGCCGGTGACGGAGGCCCAGGGGCGCATTCACACTTCCGCCTGCACGGTGGCGGTATTGCCGGAAGCCGAAGAAGTGGAGCTGGAGATCGATCCGGGCGATCTGCGCATAGATGTCTTTCGCGCTTCCGGTTCGGGCGGCCAGCATGTCAACAAGACGGAGTCGGCGGTGCGGATCACCCATCTGCCCACCGGCGTGGTGGTCTCCTGTCAGGATGAAAAATCCCAGCACAAGAACAAGGCCAGGGCCATGAAGGTTCTGCGCGCCCGTCTGCTGGATGCCCTGACGGCGCAGCAGCAGGCCAGGACCGCCGCCGATCGCAAGAGCCAGGTGGGCAGCGGCGATCGGAGCGAGCGCATTCGCACCTACAACTTTCCTCAGGGACGTGTGACCGATCACCGCATCAACCTGACCCTTTACCGGCTGGAAAGCGTCATGAACGGCGATCTGGACGAAATTCTGGATGCGCTGATCACCCACTATCAGGCAGAGGCGCTCTCCCGGCAGGAAGCCTGAAGCCATGGCAAAAGTTTGGACCGTGCTCGACGTGTTGCGGTGGACGACCGGCTACTTTGAACGCTGTGGCATCGACAGCCCGCGGCTCGATACGGAATTGCTGATGGGAGCGGTGCTGCATCTGGACAGGGTGGGGCTTTACCTCAACTACGATCGTCCCCTGGAGGAGGAGGAACTGGGCCGGATTCGGGCGCTGGTGGCGCGGCGGGCAACGCGTGAGCCGCTCCAGTATATTTTGGGGGAAACGGAATTCTGGTCCCTGCCGTTCGCGGTGACCCCCGAGGTGCTGATTCCCCGTCCGGATACGGAAGTTCTGGTTGAGGAGGCGCTCAAAAGGGGCGAAGATGCCTGTCACATTCTGGATCTGGGCACCGGAAGCGGCATTGTGGCGATAGCCCTCGCACACGAGCTACCCCGGGCGCAGGTCAGCGCCTGTGATATCAGCTCGCAAGCCCTGGAACTCGCCCGGGCCAATGCCCGAAGCAATGGTGTGGAGGAACGGATAACTTTTGCGCTGCAGGATTTTGCGCAGGCGCTGGCTCAAGGGCATGATTTCGATCTGGTGGTTTCCAATCCGCCCTATGTGGCAGATGGCGATATGGAGCAGCTGATGCCGGAAGTGCGGGATCATGAACCCCATCTTGCGCTTGCCGGTGGTCCCGACGGCCTGGATGCCCTGCGCGTCATCATTCGGAACGCGCCCTGTGCACTGAAATCCGGAGGCTGGCTCCTGGTGGAGGTGGGGCAGGGACAGGCGGATGCGGTGGAGCAACTCTTTGGGGAAGCCGGTTTTCTCCAGACTTTCCAGCGGCGCGATTATGCCGGCATTCCCCGGGTCGTGGGCGGGCGCAAGCCCTGACGGCCATTTGGGGCCGGAAGAAACCCCTTTCGTTTCCGGTTTCGTTTTTCATATTCACGTAGAGTGGCCGTTGCCTTCCTGCACAAAAGCATGGGGCAAAACGGCCTTTTCCCACAAGAGAAGGGTGAGACGCTGTGGACAAAATCGTTATTCATGGAGGACAGGAACTGCGTGGCACGGTGCATGTCAGCGGTGCCAAGAACGCGGCTTTGCCGCTTATCTGCGCGGCGCTGCTGGCGCCAGGAAAACACCGTTTTTCCAATGTGCCCCGTCTGCGCGACATCGATACGGTGGAGAAACTGCTGAGCGCCCTGGGTGTGCGTATTACCCGGGAAGGCGATCTCCTGGAGGCGGATGCCAGCCACATTGACAACTTCGAGGCGCCCTACGATGTGGTGCGCACCATGCGTGCCTCGGTACTGGTGCTGGGGCCCCAGCTGGCGCGTTTCGGACGCGCCCGGGTATCACTTCCGGGCGGATGCGCCATCGGCACCCGGCCCATCG
>JAFPZV010000186.1 GCA_017417085.1 Deltaproteobacteria bacterium
GATGTTAAAGATGGAAAACAGCGTTGCCGCCTGTCCGGAGGCGGTCAGCATGCCGGCCGCGCCGCCCTCCATGTCGGCGATCTTCGCAGCGACGTAGTCATTGGTGGGATTCTGCAGACGGGTATAGAAATAGCCCTTTTCTTTCAGATCGAAGAGCCGTCCCATCTGCTCGCTCGATTCGTACTTGAAGGTCGTGCTCTGGATGATGGGCAATGCCCGAGGCTCGCCGTTGGCCGGCTGATAGCCGCTTTGCAGACACTTTGTATTAATCCGGTACTCCGCCATAACTGTGGTTTCTCCTGTTATTTTCTCTTCTTGTTCTTTTTGGATTTCTTTTTGGATGATGCCGGGGCGCCTTGCGCCTGAAGAACGCGGGGCGGCGCTTCAGGGATCATTTTCTCGGCATCCGCCGGAGGAGCCTCAGGCGCCTTCACTGCGGGCGCTTTCTTTTCCCGCCGCAGGAACTGCGCGGAAATTTTGCCGGGGGCCTTCTTCCCCTGACGTTTGCCCCAGTATTCCTCCCAAAGGACCAGCAGCGGGCTGGCAATAAAAATCGAGGAATAGGTGCCAATCACCACGCCAATCAGCAAGGCAAACGAAAAACTGTTGATAACGTTGCCGCCAAAGATGAACAGCGCAAGGATGACCACCAGCGTCGTCCCGGAGGTCAGCACCGTTCGCGAGAGGGTTTCGTTGATGCTGCGGTTGACGATAAAGGGGAAAGGCTCCTTGTTGTAGGTCGCCATATTTTCCCGGATACGGTCGTAGACGATAATGGTGTCGTTGAGCGAATAGCCGACAATCGCCAGGAAGGCGGCGATAACCGGCAGGTCGATCTCCTTGTTGAACAGGGAGAAGGCGCCGAAGGTGATGAGCACGTCATGCAGCAGCGCCACCACCGAACCAACCGCGAAGCGGAACTCGAAGCGCCAGGTGATGTAAACCAGAATGGCCAGCATCGCCCAGAACAGTGCATTTAGCCCCTTCCACCGCAGATCCTTGCCGACCTGGGGGCCGACCATCTCGACGCGTTCCACCGTTACGCTGTCCGCCCCGTACTTCTGTTCCAGCAGTTCTTTCAGCCTGGATGCCAATCCCTGATGACCGCTGTCGGCCTTCTGGGCGCGGACCAAAAAGTCCCTATTCTCCTCGCCAAACTGCTGCACCGACATCGAACCCAGTTCCAGGGGCTTCAATGCCTCCTTGATGGCGGCGGCGCTGCTGGCGGTTTTCAATTTGAACTGCATCACGGTACCGCCGGAAAAGTCGATGCCGTAGTTGGGGCCGCCCCTCACCACCAGGGAAACAATACCGATGGCAATCAACATCAATGAAAGAATCAGCGACTTGCGCCGCAAGCCCACAAAATCAAAATTTACATCCGGATTGATGATTCTCATCCACAACTCCTTACAACCATACCACATGGACTGGAGGGGCATTTCCTGCTCCCCGTCCAAAGCTTACCTCTCTTGGTGTTTTCCCGGTTTTACGCCTATCCGCTAGATGCTCAGCTGCGACACCTTGCGGCTCTCCAGAACATAGTCGAAGATCACCCGGGAGACAAAGACCGCGGTAAAGACCGAAGAAACAATGCCCACCGAAAGCGTCACAGCAAAGCCCTTCACCGGTCCGGTACCGAACTCGAAAAGCACCAGAGCCGCAATCAGCGTGGTGACGTTGGCGTCCACAATCGTCAGGAAGGCCCGGCTGAATCCCTCCTGCACCGCCAGCCTAGGCGTCTGCCCACGCCGCACTTCCTCACGGATACGCTCAAAGATCAGCACGTTGGCATCCACCGCCATGCCCAGTGTCAACACAATACCGGCGATGCCGGGCAGCGTCAGGGACGCCTTGAACAGGGCCAGCAAACTCATCATGAACACCAGGTTCAGTATCAGGGCGACATTCGCGACAAGGCCGGAAAGGCGATAGTAAACCGCCATAACCACGATGACCAGGAGGCCGCCCAGCAGCACCGAAAAAATGCCGCGGTTGATGGAGTCGCGTCCCAGGGAAGGGCCGACGGTGCGGTCTTCCATGATATGGACCGGCGCCGGCAGCGATCCGGCGCGCAGAACGATGGCAAGGTCCGTCGCTTCCTGTTCGGTGAAGGATCCGGTGATCTGGGCATTGCCGCCGGAGATCCGCTCGCGGATATTCGGCGCCGAATAGACAACGTCATCCAGCACAATGGCCAGCCGTTTGCCGACATTGCTGGCGGTAATCTGGTCGAAGCGCTTGGCCCCCACCGAGTTGAACTGCAGGGAGACGCCCGGTTCGTTGAAGCTGCGGTCGATGGTCACCCGGGCATCGGCAATCAGATCGCCCGTCAGGACGGTCTTGTCGTAGACCGCAATCGGAGTTTCCGTAACCCGGCGGGTCGCAGGATCCACCCGGCGTTCATACAGACGCCGCACACCTGCCGGCAAACGCCCCCGGGAGAGATCCGCTTCCGGCACATCCGCCACCATCTTGAACTCCAGGCGCGCGGTCTTGCCGATCAGATCGATCGCCCGTTTGGGATCCTTCAAACCGGGAAGCTGGATCAGGATGCGGTCATCACCTTCCCGCTGCAGTACCGGCTCGGAAACACCGAACTGATCGACACGGTTGCGCAGGGTTTCCACCGCCTGCCGCACCGCATAATCCTTGATGCGCTTAATCTCGGCCTCCTGCATCTGGTAGTTCTTGCGCGTATATTCGCCGGAGCGGCTGTCGGGCAGGGACTGCAAATTGCCGAACTGCTTGCGCACCAGATCTTCCACTAGCTTGCCCGCCGTTTCATCGTAGACCACCACACCCAGCACACCACCCGCGTCAACATCGACCCGCTTGACAACGATGTCCTGCTCCTTCATCAGGGTATCCAGCTCGTCGGCGATGGAGCCCATCTGGCTCTCCACAGCCTTGTCCGTATCAACCCCCAGCACCAGATGAATACCGCCCTGCAGGTCGAGCCCCAGATGAATCGGATCAAAGGCCTTCTTCCACCAGGACGGAAACATCTTGCTTTCGCGAAAAAACGTCGGCGCCAGCACCACCAGCGCCAGCGCGATACAGAGCAGAACTATCCCCGCGCGGATTCGCAAATTTCCGGACATAACCTCTCACAAGCTCCTTTCCCACCCGTAAATATGTTTCCCGCCGCAGCGCCCCGGAGGGGATCGATGCGGCGGCTTTCCACGCGACTACTTTTTCGCGTCTTCCTTTTCCTGTTTCTCTTTTTCCTTTTCGGCTTCCTGCTTCTCCTGCTCCTTCTTGCGCTGCAGTTCGGCGGTCTCGTTGCGGACGATGGAAGCCCGATCCATCTTGATCTTCACGCCGCTCGCCACTTCCAGAGCGACCACCGTATCCTGCACACTGGCCACCTTGCCGTGGAGCCCTCCGGCGCTGATCACCTGATCGCCCACTTTCAGAGCGTCGATGAGTTCCTTGTGCTGCTTGGCCCGCTTCTGCTGGGGACGGATAAGCAAAAAGTAAAACACGGCCACCATCAAAAGCAGCATGATGATGGATTCCCAACCGGCCTGCTGCTGACCACCGGCTGCATTTCCTGCCATTGCAAACGCTTGACTAACCATGGGACCTCCTTCTTGTCGTGTCGAGTATAAAGGTTAAAGAAAATTTCCTGGTTCTCTTCCGCAACTTTTTAAAATAAATAATATTCATCCGAAAAGTCAAAACAATGAAAGAGCCTCACTCTCCCGCCCGCAGACGGTAAAACTCCGCTCGGAAGGCCTCAAAGCGATCCTGCTCGATTGCCTGCCCAATCTGACGCATCAGGTTCACATAGTAAAAAAGGTTGTGGTACGTGTTGAGCACCGAGGACAGAATTTCCCCGCAAAGATACAGATGCCGCAGGTAGGCGCGGCTATAGTGACGGCAGACATAGCATCCGCAGGCTTCGTCGATGGGACGGGGATCGTCGCGGAAGCGGCTTTGCTTGATCGAGAGCTTGCCAAACGTGGTGAAAAGCAGGCCGTTGCGGGCATTGCGGGTCGGCATGACGCAATCGAACATGTCGCCCCCGCAGGCCACTCCCTCCACCAGATCCTCCGGCGTGCCCACCCCCATGATGTAACGGGGCGCAGTATCAGGCAAAAGCGGCAGGGCATAGGCAAAGATATCGTACATCAGCGCACTTTCCTCGCCCAGCGCCAGTCCACCCAGAGCATAGCCGTCAAAGCCGATTTCCCGCAGTTGCGCGGCGCTCCGCGCCCGCAGTTCCTCAAACATGCCCCCCTGGACAATGCCGAACAGCGCCGTGCGATCCCTTTGGGACAAAGCCGCCTTGGATCGCGCCGCCCAACGGCTGGAACGTTCCGTGGCCATTTCCACATAGTGGCGCTCCGCCGGGTAGGGAATGCACTCGTCAAAAGCCATGGCGATATCCGAACCCAGGGTTTCCTGCACCACAATGGAGAGCTCCGGCGTCAGGAGATGCCGCGAGCCGTCCAGATGCGACTGAAAATCGACGCCATCTTCCCGAATGGAACGCAGACGGCTCAGGCTGAACACCTGATAACCGCCGCTGTCCGTGAGAATGGGACGCTCCCAGTTCATGAAACGGTGCAGCCCGCCCAGGGAACGCACCAGCTCGTGGCCAGGACGCAAAAACAGGTGGTAGGTGTTGCCCAGAACAATCTGCGCACCCAGTTCCACCAACATTTCCGGCAGCATGCCCTTCACGGTGCCCTGGGTACCCACCGGCATGAAAACCGGCGTTTTCACCACGCCATGCGCCAGCTCCATGCGGCCGCGACGCGCCCGGCCATCCTGATGCAACAGACTGAATTTCATGGTTTGAATGCAACTTCCTCTTTAGAAGTTTTTTTA
The DNA here is from genome assembly GCA_017417085.1 of Deltaproteobacteria bacterium. Next base: position 4,840 of record JAFPZV010000186.1, read on the forward strand.
TACGATCAACATGCAGTCGCCATAGCTGTAGAAACGGTAACGCTCCGCACAGGCCCTGCGATACGCCTCAAGAATCAGCTCCCGTCCGGCAAAGGCCGCCACCAGCATCAAAAGGGTCGACTTGGGAAGATGGAAGTTGGTGAGCAACGCATCCACCGTCCGGAAACGAAAACCCGGCGTAATGAACAACCGGGAAACTCCGCTGCCGCCAGTTACCGCGCCCTGCTCCAGCGCGGATGTTTCCAGGGTGCGCACCACCGTGGTGCCTATCGCCACCACCCGGCGTCCTTCCGAACGGGCGAGCCGAACCTTCTGCGCCGTCACTTCCGGAATGTAAAAAAGCTCGCCATGCATCCGGTGTTCGCGAATATCGTCGGAACGCACCGGTAAAAAAGTACCCAAACCGACATGCAGAGTCAGGGGCGCCACGTCAACTCCCAGAACCTTCAGCTTTTCCAGAACGTCTTCAGTAAAATGCAGTCCGGCAGTCGGGGCCGCCACCGCCCCGGCATGCCGGGCAAAAACCGTCTGATAACGTTCCCGATCGGAAGGCATATCCGCCCGCCGGATGTAAGGCGGCAAGGGGATATGTCCCACTTTCTCCAGAATGGCGGGAAAATCGCCGTCGCAGGTAAAACGCAGACGCAGCAGCGCACCGTCCGTTTCCTCCAGCACCTCGGCGCGAAGTTGTTCGCCCAGGATCAGCAAGCTCCCCGCATGAGGACGTTTGGAAGCACGGCACAGGCACTTCCACACTTCATCATCACCTGGTTCCCGTTCCACCAAAAACACTTCCACCTGACCGCCGCTCTCCGCCTTATGGCCAAGAATCCGGGCCGGAATCACCTTCGTGTCGTTAACAACCAGCACATCCCCCGGGCGCAGGTAACATCCGATATCCACGAAAAACGCGTCCTTCAGCGTAGCGGTCGCCCGGTCAACCACCATCATTCTTGAAGCGTCGCGCCGGTCTGCAGGATACTGGGCAATCAGTTCCGGAGGCAGAAAATAATCGAAATCATCCAGCCTCATGCCTTGCGGCAAGTTCCCGCTCCTCATCCCCGCACCCAATAAACCACCAGCAAACCGCTTAGCATAAAGAAAAGGCCCATCACCCGCAGGCGCTTCTCCGAAAGCGCCAGCATCTGAAAATAGACCTGTTTCATTGCAGACGGCGAGAGAAACCATGGAATGCCTTCCAGCACCATGACTACCCCCAAAATGGTTACCATCAATTTCCAGTCCATCGAAACTCCGGCGTCAAATGTTTCCTCTTGCCGTACGACATGCTCTTTTCAGGCTCATTTTCCCCGTTGGAAGGAATCACGGGAACAACGGCACCACCTGCAAGGCCTGATCCTCTTCGAAACCTTCCATAATATTCATGTTCTGCACCGCCTGGCCCGCCGCTCCCTTGACCAGATTATCAATGGCGGAAACAATGATCGCCCGTCCGGTACGGGTTTCGGAAACCACGCCGATATCACAGAAATTGCCGCCCCGCACAGCGGAAACGTTGGGAAGTTCGCCCTCGGGCAGCACCCGTACAAAAGGTTCATCCCGATAAAATGCCGCGAACAGCTCGTGCAGTTCGGCGCTGCTGCACGGTTTGAGCAGGCGAGCATAGGAAGTGGACAAAATGCCGCGATTGACCGGCATCAGGTGCGGGGTAAAGCAGACGGTCAAAGGCTCTCCCGCCTGATCCGACAAGACCTGCTCGATTTCGGGGATGTGCCGATGGGTGCCAACACCGTAGGCCTTGACGCCCTCGTTGACCTCGCAGAACAGACTGCCCGTCTTCAGGGCCCGGCCGGCACCGCTTGTGCCGGATTTGCTGTCGATGACAATACTCTTCACATCAACGAGATGATTTCGCAGCAGGGGCGTCAACGCCAAAATCGCGCTCGTGGGATAGCAGCCGGGATTGGCCAGGAGCCGCGCGGAACGGATTTGTTCCCGATACAGTTCGGGAAGGCCATACACCGCGTCTTTGACCAGGTCGGGCGCGCTGTGCCGGCTATACCAGCGTTCATAGACCGCCACATCTTTCAAACGGAAATCCGCCGACAAATCGATCACCTTGCGCCCCGCCGCGATGAACTGCGGGGCTATGTCCATCACCGCCTTGTGCGGCAAAGCTGTAAAGACCACATCCGCGGCCTCGGCAACTCTGGAAACATCCAGCGCTTCCAGGCGGAGGGAAGCCAGGCGTTTGGGCAAAGAAGGAAAAACGCGGGTTATCTCCTTGCCGACATCTTCCAGTGACGTAACACAGGTTATCTCCACACCGGGATGCTGACAGAGCAACCGGAGAAGTTCCACGCCGGTATAACCGCCAGCTCCCACAATTGCTACCCGACAAGTCATGGGAACAGCCTCCTTTTCCCTGCAACAACCATAAAAGAAGACAGGAAACCGACATACGGCCTCCTGTCTTCATGCTGCTCAAAATTGTTGAACCACCACCATCAACGTTTGGAGAACTGGAAACGGGCACGAGCTGCACGCCGCCCATATTTCTTGCGTTCTTTCACACGGCTGTCACGGGTGATAAATCCGGCTTTCTTGAGGGTCGGACGCAGATCCAGATTGTAAACCATCAGCGCCTTGGAGATGCCATGTTTGATGGCGCCCGCCTGACCGGCATGACCGCCGCCGGAAACGTTGATGTCGATATCGAACTTGCCTATCGTTTCCGTCAGCGCCAGCGGCTGTTCAATCACCATGCGCAGAATCGCCCGTCCAAAATAGTCATCCAGCGGTTGCCGGTTAACCATAATCTGGCCGCTCCCAGATTTCAGCCATACTCTGGCTATGGAACTTTTCCGTTTGCCGGTTGCATAATATTTTTCTTCGGCCATTGTTCTTTATCTCCTTGCCTTGCCGTTAAAACTCAAGCACTTGAGGCTGCTGCGCCGCATGAGGATGCTCACCGCCAACATAGACCTTCATTTTGCTCAGCATCTGCCGCCCCAATTTATTCTTGGGCAACATACCCTTGACGGCCCGGATGATCACTTCTTCCGGTTTTCTTTCCAGCATGCGATCCGCAGTAAAAATCTTCAATCCACCAGGATAACCGCTGTGCCGATAGTATTTCTTGTCCGTCAGCTTCTTGCCGGTCAACAGCACTTTCTCCACATTGACGACAACGACGAAATCTCCCGTATCCACATTGGTCGCAAAACAGGGTTTGTTTTTGCCCCGCAATACCTTGGCGATTTCGGAAGCAGCCCGTCCCAGTGCCTTACCTTCCAAATTTACAAGATGCCATTTCCGCCCTGCATCTTCCTGCTTGATAATTCGCGTACTCATTAAAACCTCTCTTCACGTATGGATATAGATACTGCAGAAATCAGTTATTTCGCACAATTATGTTAAAGGTCCACGAAGTTGGTAGATGTAGCCAAAAAACCGCTCCTTGTCAAGGAGGTTTTTTCCAAAGCAAGGCCTGCCCCCATCCCTTCCCCGCACAGAATGGAAAGTTTAAACGTTGCACTTCTCCAGAGCAACAACTATATTGGGCAGCGAATAAATTGGGCGTCCGGAAAAAGAGCGCCACAGACAATCCGATTGCACAATCAACCAGCAAAGGAGAACGACCATGTTTGTAGAAGACGAAAGCAGCGCTTTTGAAATTGTCCCCGGTTCCCATGTCCTGGCCGAACAGGAAGACGGCTCCGAGTATATCAACTGGAACGATCTCAGCCCCGAAGAACAGGCCAACTATGAGATGCTTCATCGCAACATAGAGCGGGATCTCAAGGGAGACGATTAAAATTCCACGCTCTTTGCCGGCGGCACAAGAAGGGCACCGAAGTTTATTGCCTTCTTTTCCCATCTGTGCTAAAAGGCCTTTCGTTGTTCACATCGGGATGTAGCGCAGCCTGGTAGCGCACTTGCTTCGGGAGCAAGGGGCCGGAGGTTCAAATCCTCTCATCCCGACCATGCAAAACATAAAAAGGAAGCAATCCGTCGATTGCTTCCTTTTTTTGTCTGTCCTTCACGACAAGCCTTGCTTTTTTCGCCTTGAATTTCACTGTCAGCGCAGGCTGCGCGGGTGAAGTTGAGCAAGCCTCAAAACGGATAACCGCGCGGCGAAAATTCTTGACGCCTTTCCTGGCGCCATCAGCCCAACTCACGGCAAACGCAGAGGCAAGCGGATCCTTTTGAGCTGCAAAGAATAAAAAAGGCCTTGATCCTTAACAGAACCAAGGCCTGGTCTTTTATGGTGGCGGTGCAGAGACTCGAACTCCGGACACTGCGGATATGAGCCGCATGCTCTAACCAACTGAGCTACACCGCCAAATTTTGGTTGCGGGGGAAGGATTTGAACCTTCGACCTTCGGGTTATGAGCCCGACGAGCTACCGGACTGCTCCACCCCGCGTCATGTGAACTTGATAAATCTACTCCAAGGATCCATTTGGAGTCAAGCGCTTTTTAACACCATGCGCCCATCCCCTATTACCGTATCTGCCCATTCAGGTTTTCCTTTTTCAGCCGCTGCACAATCTGTTCCGCAGCGCCACGATCGGCAGCACCTATAATCACCCGATACCACACGCCTTTTTGCGGGATATTGGCTTCCTGAATCGTCGCGGCCAGTCCCTTGCCCTGGAGACGTTGGGCCAGCCTTTCCGCACCCGCCTTGTCCTTGAAGGAAGCCACCTGGACTATGGCTCTCTTGGAAGCGGTAGTCTCCGGCTTTGCAGGCGCAGCTGGCTCAGCCGTTTTTTTCACCGAAGGTGAAACCGGTTTGGATGGTGTTACAGGCTTGGACGGTGCCGGGGTAACAACCGCCGGTTTGGCTGGTGTTGCAGGTTTGGATGGGGCCGGAGTTGAAGCAGCTACCGTTTTTTCCTTGGATTTCTTCTCCTGTGGCACATTGATGCCTGTTCCAATGGGATGCGCCTGGGTATTGCTGGGCAAAATATCGTAGAAGGTCAAATCCGATTCCCCAGCCTTTTTGGCAGATTCTTCCGCCGCTCCCGCAGGTTTTGCCTCTGCCACCGATTTGCCGTCCTGAGGC
>JAFPZV010000187.1 GCA_017417085.1 Deltaproteobacteria bacterium
GGCCAAACAGCTGGTAGGCGCGCGTATTCACCTGGATCTGCCGACGGTGGGCGGCACGGAGAATCTGCTGATGGCAGCCACTTTGGCCAAGGGCGAAACCGTGCTGGAAAATGCCGCCTGCGAGCCGGAGATCGTGGATCTGGCGGAAGCGCTCAAGAGCATGGGCGCCCGGATCGAGGGCGCCGGCACCGGCACCATCCGGGTGGAGGGCGTTCCGGAACTGGGCACGCTGGATTACCGTATCATGCCGGATCGCATTGAGGCCGGCACGCTGATGGTGGCGGCGGCCATGACCCGGGGCGATGTGTTGCTGGAGGGCATGGTGCCCGAGCATCTGGAGGCTCTGAGCGCCAAACTGCGCGAGGCGGGCGCGGACATCAGCCAGGAGAATGGCCTGACCCGGGTGCGGGGCGCTGGCATCATTTTGCCAACCAACGTGCAGACCAGTCCCTATCCCGGTTTCCCGACCGATATGCAGGCGCAGTTCATGGCGCTGATGACGCTTGCGGATGGCGCCAGCGTCATTACCGAGAACGTGTTTGAGAACCGTTTCATGCACGTGTGCGAGATGCAGCGTCTGGGGGCCGACATTACGATTGACGGCAAGAGCGCCATCGTGAAGGGCGTGAACAAGCTGCACGGCGCGCCGGTCATGGCGACGGATCTGCGTGCCAGCGCCTCGCTGGTTCTGTGCGGACTGGCGGCTGAAGGGACCACCGAGGTCAAGCGCATTTACCATCTGGATCGGGGGTACGAGCGCCTGGAAGAAAAGCTGCGCGCCCTGGGGGCGGACATCGTTCGGGTTGCGGAGTAGCTGCCTGGAGCGGGAAATGGTGCGGCAGATGGAACGAGCCGCTGACGAATGAAGAGCGGGAATACTGGGCGGCGCTCTGGCCAAATGAAAGGCCAGGGGCCGCCCAGGCTTTTTTTCAGGGGCAAATGCCTTATAGGGAATATCTGGCAAAGGCCAGTCAGAGCTTTTTAATATTGAAATAAAATCACGGCGGAAAGTCTCTCAAGGAGGGAGCTTCTTTCTTGAAGGCAACTCTTGAGGCCTGGGAGGGAATGTGATGGACCGGGAAGAATCAAAGTCTGAAGTGTTGGGTCATGAATGTAAAGCACCGGCACAACAGCCGGAAGCAGAACCGGATTTTTCCGGGTATTACGCGCGTTGCCACGATCAGATAAACCGGACGGGTTATCACCGGGGCTTGAGCATGGACACGCTGGACCGCTTCAACATCGGTTTTGATGAGAACTGGAAACACCCGAAAGCCGTAGCGGAAGGAAAAAATCCACCGGCAACGCCGCGGCTGATTATTCCAACATCCGTCAGTTCGTACCTTGCGCGGGATACGCGGGAACCTGTTCCGGAAGCACAAAAGAAGTACGCAAAAAGCAAGGTTGGAAATGTCCATATCTTCAACCTTGAGGCCCTGGACAATGTGAATCTTCCGTGCTTTGTCGTGGAAGGCGAGATTGACGCCCTGAGCATCATCGATGTGGGCGGCAACGCTTTGGCCCTGGGGAGTACATCCAAGGTGGGGGCGCTTCTGCAAGAGCTGGAAGGGCGGGAATTGCATCAGCCGCTTATCGTTGCCCTGGATGACGATGAAGCCGGGAATGAAGCCGCCAGGCGACTGGCGGAAGGGCTGGAAAAGCTGGGCATTCCCTTTTATCGGCGCAACCCTTGCGAAGGATTCAAGGACGCCAACGATGCTTTAAGGGAAAACCGGGGAGCCTTGCGTGCGGCAGTGGAGTCTGCAAGGAACGCAAGGGAAGAAGAGAAGGAAGAATATCTTCGGACTTCAAGCGGCGCACACCTTCAGAGCTTCATCGACGGCATAGCGGCCAGCATGGATACGCCCTGCATAAGTTCAGGCTTCAAGAAACTGGACAGCATGCTTGACGGCGGCTTTTACGAAGGGCTGTACATTGTGGGCGGCATTTCGTCCGTAGGCAAAACGACATGGGGTTTGCAGATATGCGATCAGATTGCCGCTTCCGGGCATGATGTGCTTATCTTTTCCCTGGAGATGGCGCGGTCCGAGCTAATGGCGAAGAGCATCAGCCGCCACACGTTCTCCCTGGCGCGCCAGCGATACGGGGCCAGTTGCGAGACCGGCGACATGGCAAAAACGGTCCGGGGAATAACGGACGGGAAGCGGTGGCGATGGTACAGCCAGGAAGAAAGAGAACTGATTAACGAAGCGATAAAAGCCTATGGCGAATATGCCGACCGCATCTTCATCCATGAAGGCGCGGGGGATATCGGCATTCGCCAGATAAGGGAACTGGTGGCAAAGCATATCCGCCTTACAGGTCAAAAGCCTTTTGTCCTGGTGGATTATCTCCAGATTGCAGCGCCGTACAGTGACCGCTCCACGGACAAACAAAACACGGATAAAGCGGTGCTGGAGCTGAAGCGCATGAGCCGTGACTTCAAGATTCCGGTGATGGCGGTTTCCAGTTTCAACCGGGAAAATTATGGGGGGCCCGTTCATATTGCCTGTTTCGAAGAAAGTGGCGCGATCGAGTACAGCGCGGACTGTTTGATCGGCCTGCAACTCAAAGACGCTGGGACAGAAGGCTTTGACGCCCGTAAGGCAAAGCAGAAGGATCCGCGTCTGGTGGAAGTTGTCCTTCTCAAGAACCGCAACGGGCGGACAGGTGACGGACCGACACTGGCCTATCATCCGCGCTTTGGCTTCTTTGAAGATGCTGATGGGAAGCTTTGAAACCTGTATGGAAGTGTGTCAGAAGGAAGAGAGCAAAAGAGAGGGGCGCTAGGACGCTTGCGGGTGTGCTGGAAGGAAAAACATTTCCCTGGGCATATCCCAGGGCAAGCGAAGCGATGATGAGCATATCGGGCAACATGTGGCATGTTTATCGCAGGTTGCCTTTTTTATTTGGCGCTTTTCTTCCGGATTGAGTATGCTGGAAAATGCAGATAGTCGCCGGTTATTTTTTGGGGAGTTCCCTTGGGCGATATGGCAAGCGCCTGCCAGCGACAAAAGCATAGATAAATTCATATATTGAAAAAATGCGTGAATATTTTGTCCCCTTTTTCCCGAGAGGGAAGGGAATCTGGATTATCAAGGAGGAGAATAATGGCTGTAATTCAAACCTTGCGTTTTGATGACTCCCGGTTTGAGGAATCGCTGGAGAGGATCGTAAATCGCGGGGCTTTTGCCCAGGAAGAAGTTGCCGGCACGGTGCGGGAGATTATCGATTCGGTGCGCAAGCGCGGCGATGAGGCCTTGCTTGAGCTGACCAAAAAGTTTGATCATCTGGACCTGACGCCGGAAACACTGGAAGTTTCGGATGCGGAAATCGAAGACGCCTACAAGAAGGTGACGGACGAGGAAAAGGAAAGTCTGGAACTGGCGGCGGAACGAGTCTTTGATTTTCATGAGAAGCAGAAGACCGAGACCTGGATTTCCACGGACGATCCGGATGTGTTGCTCGGCTCCAAGGTTACTCCGCTGGATCGGGTTGGATTGTACGTACCGGGCGGCAAGGCGGCCTATCCCTCCTCCGTTATTATGTGCGCCATTCCGGCCCAGGTCGCCGGCGTGGAGGATATCGTCATGGCGGTCCCCATGCCGCACGGCGAAATCAATCCGCACGTGCTGGTCGCCGCCGATATCTGCGGTGTGGGGCGGATCTTCAAGATGGGCGGCGCCCAGGCGATTGCCGCCATGGCCTATGGCACGCAGACGGTGCCCCGGGTGGACAAGATTGTCGGTCCCGGCAACATCTACGTCGCGGTTGCCAAGGGGCAGGTGTTTGGGCAGTGCGGTATCGACATGATCGCCGGCCCCAGCGAAATTCTGATTATCAACGACGGAAGCGGCAATCCTGAGCATCTTGCCGCCGATCTGCTGTCGCAGGCCGAACATGACGAGAGGGCTTCGGCGGTGCTGGTGACCACTTCGGCCCAGATGGCCAAAAAGGTGGCCGGAGAGCTGGAAAAGCAGCTGCCGCAACTGTCGCGCGCTGCCATCGCCGGAAAGGCTCTGGGCAGCTATTCCGCGATTATCATTGCAAGTGATATGGAGGAGGCGGTGGATTTCAGCAATCGCATCGCTCCGGAGCATCTGGAACTGGCGGTGGACCATCCCTTCGAGCTGCTGCCCCATATTCGCCATGCCGGCGCCATTTTCATGGGGCACTACACGCCTGAGGCGATGGGAGACTATCTGGCCGGTCCCAACCATACGCTGCCCACCGGCGGCACCGCGCGTTTCCATTCACCGCTGTCGGTGGAGGACTACGTCAAGCACTCCAGCATCATCAACATCAGCTGCGCCGGTCTGGATATGTTGGCGGACGATGTCATCCGCTTGGCCACGGCCGAAGGTTTGCAGGCGCATGCCCGTTCGGTTTCCCTGCGCCGCAAGGATGCGCACGCGCATTGTTCCTGCAAGGGGCACTGACATTTTCTCATGGACAGGCAATGGCGGGGAGGAGCTGAGGCCCCGCCTTAAAATTTCTAAAAGTTCTGGTGGACAGCGGGAAAGGATGACCTATGGCCCGTACGGCTTGCGTCGAGCGGCAGACAGCGGAAACGAGCATCTCCCTGGAACTGAATCTGGATGGCTCCGGCAAGGCGGACATCCGGACGCCGGTTCCCTTTTTCA
>JAFPZV010000188.1 GCA_017417085.1 Deltaproteobacteria bacterium
CCCTCTCCGTGTCGATTTTGAAATCGGGATAGACGGCATCCAGATACAGCAGTTCCGCTCCGGGCAGGGCCCTGCCGATTTCCTCCATGATGGTTTTGGTGGCGATGCTGTTTTTGCTGTCCGGGTGACCGGATACCACCAGCACGTATGGTCCTTCGGCCTGGGCCGGGGATGTTGAAAACAGGACGGCGCAGAGCAGTAAAAGCGCCGGGAACAGCCCCGGCAGGATGTGGGTGATACGAGTTGTGCGCATGGCGTTCTTCTTGCAGATTTCTTTCCAGATTTTCTGGTTGCCAGTTGACCAGACGTGTTGTCCTCTTTGCAAAGGGCCATCCTCCCTTGTGGAGGAGGCTGACCTTTTGCATCTGGCGTTGGCCGCGCCGGTGTTCAGTGGCACATATTCCGTGATTTCCTGTCGCTTACTTGCCGGTCAGCCGGTCGTGCGCCTCGGGATAGCGCGCGCCGACAATGGTGGTGGCGTCCAGTTTGGCCCTGATTTCGGCCAGCTCTGCGGCGGTGAGGGACAGGTCAAGGCCGCCCAGGTTTTCCCGCATCCGTTCCGTCTTCTTGGTGCCGGGAATGGGCACGATCCACGGCTTCTGCGCCAGAATCCAGGCCAGTGCGATCTGCGCTGGCGTTGAGCCCTTTTTCTTCGCCAGTTCGCCCACATAATCGACAAGCGCCAAATTCTTTTCGTAATTTTTTCCCTGAAAACGCGGAATGGCGCTGCGGAAGTCGTTCTTTGCAAATTCTTGTCCCCGTCCGAAACGGCCGGTCAGGATGCCCTTGCCAAGGGGCGAAAAGGGCACGAAGCCAATGCCCAGTTCCTCCAAAACTGGTAGAACTTCAGCCTCAACATCGCGGAAAAACATGGAATATTCGCTTTGCACCGCCGTCACCGGACACACCGCGTGGGCTCGGCGGATGGTAGCCGCATTTGCCTCGGAAAGTCCGAAATAGAGTGCTTTGCCTTCCTTGATCAGGTCTGCGACTGTGCCGGCCACGTCCTCTATCGGGACATTGGGATCAACCCGGTGCTGGTAGAGCAGATCGATGTGATCCGTGCGCAGGCGTTTCAGCGAGCCTTCCACCGCCTGCCGTATCCGCGCCGGACTGCTGTCCAGGCCGAAGACCTTGCCGCCTTCGTAGCCTTTGCCCATCTCCGGCGGGATATTCCAGCCGAACTTGGTGGCAATGACGACGCGGTCACGGCAGGGAGCCAGAGCCTCGCCCACCAGCTCCTCATTTGTGTAGGGGCCGTACACCTCGGCCGTGTCAAAGAAAGTGACGCCCATATCTACCACCGCACGGATGGTCGCGATAGACTCCGATTTTTCCGGAAAGGGCGGGAAACTCTGGGAAAAGCCCATGCATCCGAGCCCCATGGCTGAAACGGTAAGTGAGCCGAGTTTGCGTGCTTGCATGATGCCGCTCCTATTTCAGCTTCTCATATTCGGTCGGATCAACCGGCTCCAGCCATTCGGTGCCCGCGCCGTCCTTCATGATGGACAGGTGCTGGAACCAGGAGCCCTTAGCCGCGCCGTGCCAGTGCTTCACGCCCTCGGGAATGCTTACCGTCGTGCCCGGCTCCATCTTCTGCGGTTCCTGGCCCCAAATCTGGTAGTAGCCTGTCCCCGATACGCCTACCAGAACCTGGCAGGATTTGTGATGCCTGTGCCAGTGGTTGATGACGCCCGGCGCGAAAGTGACGTTGGCCACGCCGATGCCCTCGCCGCCCGTCATGGGCGC
>JAFPZV010000189.1 GCA_017417085.1 Deltaproteobacteria bacterium
GCAGTTCGGACAGAACCACCAGGTTTGCGCCGGCGGCGGCGGCTTCCGCGATGGCCGCGGCACACTGCTCCCGGTTCAGATCCGGTGCTTCAATGATATGCCGCTGCACCGCGGCTACGGTTTGTTGTCTCATAACAAATCCTTGCTCTCGTCATCGTTCAGGGCGATGCCATATTTTGCCAGCCGGTAACGGATGGAACGGAAAGAAATGCGCAGAAACTGGGCGGCACGTTTGCGGATGCCGTGGTTTTTCTCCAGTGCTTTCAAAAGGATATCCTTTTCTATCTGTCCAAGATATTCGTCCAGATCCAGTCCCTCGTCGGGAAGCTCCTTCAGTATCTGGGACGGTGTGGAATCGTTGTCGATTTTGTTCTTGAGCAACTGCGGCGGCAGATTTTCCTTATGAATTTCTCTGTCGATGGTAAAAATTGCGGTATGCTCGACAACATTTTCCAACTCGCGGATATTGCCCGGCCAGCTGTAGTCCTTCAAGATCTGCATGGCTTCCCTGGAGAAAACCAGTTTGCGTTCGGGGGCAATCTTGTTCAGAAAATGCTCCGCCAGGAGCGGAATGTCATCGCGGCGGGTTCGTAAGGGGGGCATTTCCAGCTGGATGACGTTGATGCGATAAAACAGATCCTCACGGAAGCGGTTCTCCGCAACTTCCTGCTCCAGATTTTTGTTGGTGGCGGCAATCAGGCGGAAATCGACGGCAATGCTGCGGATCCCTCCAATCTTGCGGATCTCGCGTTCCTGTAACACCCGCAAAAGTTTGACCTGCATGAGGGGAGGCAGATCGCCAATTTCGTCGAGAAACAGCGTCCCTCCGTTGGCAATTTCGAACAGGCCGGTTTTGGTGGTAGCGGCGCCGGTGAAGGCGCCTTTTTCGTAGCCGAACAGCTCGCTTTCCAGCAGGTTTTCCGGAATGGCTCCGCAGTTGATGGCTATAAACGGTGTTCCCTTGCGTTTGCTGCCGTTATGGATGGCACGGGCCAGCAGTTCCTTGCCGGTTCCCGATTCTCCGGTTATCAGCACGGTGGCTTTGGTTGGGGCAATTTGTTCAATAATCTCACAGAGCTTCCGCATGGATGCACTCTGTCCGATGATGTTGTCCCGAATGCTTTGAGCTGCGGAGGAACGTGGACTTGTGTGCGCAGCTTTTTGCCCCAGCGCGTTTTTGATGATGAGACGAATTCTTTCGTCCTTGAAGGGTTGGGCGATGTAATCATAGGCGCCATGCTTCACGGCGTTGGTTGCTTCTTCAGCATTGGAAACAGCGGTAAGCATGATGACAAGTGTATCCGGGTAGTGCTGCCGGATGTGTTTCAGAAGCTGGAAGCCGTTGATGCGTGGCATTTTCACATCACTGATGACCAAATCAAACGGAGCATTGTTGAGTTCGGCAAGCGCCTGTTCTCCATCTTCCGCAGTGGTGACCTGGTACCCTTCCCCTCTCAGGAGAGTGGAGAAAAACTCCCGTATGCTTTTTTCGTCATCCACGACCAGAATGGAATTTTGCATAGGATCCCTGTTTTTCTCTGATATTGCTTTAGTTTAGGGCTGGTAGCGTTATGACGAACCGAGCTCCGCATGTGGGCACGTTGATCGTCGCGATGGTGCCATTATGCTGTTTGACAATCAAATACACTGTGAATGGCCCAGATCTGTTTTCCCTGTCCCTGGTTGCGCAAAATGGAACAAAAATGTTTGCACAAATCTCTTTGCAATACCGGGACCGTTATTGTGTACAGTGAAAGCCTGATTTGCCAATACCCGTGCGGAGAAAAAGGAAAGCCTCATTCCTGCCCGGTTTCAGGGAAGGGCTTTGCCTTGCTCAATCTGCTCATTAGGGCGGGTTCAGTCCCGGATACATTGTTTCATCCAACCTGCAGGGGGGTATTGTCCCCGCCAGAGGAAAAAAGCTTCTTCACCTTGCGCGGCCAGCATTCCTGTGCCATCGACCACCCGTTTTCCGGCGGACTGGGCCGCCCGGGTCAATGGGGTCCCCTGTGGAGAATAGACCAGATCGTATACATGGGGAGGTAGGAACGATTCCTTGCCATCGAACCAGCATTCCCCCTTCATGCCCACCGGTGTGGCATTGATGAGCAGATCAAAGTTCGGCATTTCCCCCAGGAGGGATGTCTGGTCATCTGAAAAACAAACAAATTGGGTGTCCTCGAATCGGGGCGCAAATTCGTCGATCAGGTGGCGGCAGACAGTTTCACGCCGGTCAAAAAGCGTGATGTGAGCGGCTCCGGCCTGAGCCAGTCCCACAGTCACCGCCCGTCCTGCGCCGCCGGCCCCGAGGAGCAGAATTCGTTTGCCCTTTGGAGCGAAGTTCAGTTCATGCTGCAGGGAGCGCATGAAGCCCAGGCAGTCCGTGTTGTGGCCGACAAGATGCCCGCCACGGTTGACGATGGTATTTACTGCTCCAATGAGCTGCGCCTCCGGCGCCAGTTCGTCAAGCAGTTTGAGCACGGCCTCTTTATGCGGAATGGTAATGTTGACGCCTCTGATATTAAGTGCCCGCAGAGCGGCAACAGCTTCCGAAAGACGATTGGGGTCGACCAGGAAGGGCACGTAGACTGCATCGATCCCCAGTTTTTGAAAGGTGCGGTTATGCATCTGGGGGGAACGGGAATGGGCAATGGGATAACCAAAAATTCCATAAATATCCATGATATTCCTGCGTTGGCCTCTTGTTTTCAGACCCATTTTTTTTGAGTTTTTTCAAGAACGGCGCTTTTCCTTTTGCGGATGGTGCAGCAGGGCGCGTGCCTGAAGGACGTCCTGCTCAATGGCGGCGTGCAGCGCCTCTGGCGAGGAGAAAAGCTTCTCGTCACGCAGCCGTTTGATGAAGCGCACAATCAGCCGTTCTCCGTAGATATTTTGGGCAAAATCCAGAATATGCACTTCGACGCTCAGCTTTTGGCCGGAGAAGGTGGGATTGGAACCAATGCTGGCCACTCCCTTGTGGATTTGCCCTCGGAGTTCGACTCGCACGGCGTATACGCCGCAGCCAGGCAGAATTTTGGGATCCGGTTCCAGATTGGCGGTTGGAAAGCCCAGTTGCCGGCCGCGCCGGAAACCGGAACGGACAATTCCGGCCAACTGGAAATCCCTTCCCAAAAAGGCCGCGGCTTCCTCCACCTGTCCCGATGCGACAAGTTCCCGTATGCGCGTGGAACTGTAGATTCGGCCGTCGTGCTGGACCGGCTCCAAAATGCGAGTTGCAAAGCCCAGATCTTTTCCCCAGCGAATCAACGCAGCACTGTCCCCGGTTCGTTGCCATCCGAAACGGTAGTCTTGCCCGACGACAAGAAAGCTCAAGCCCAGTTGGCGCACCAGAATGTCCTCGACGAATCTTTTCGCCTCCATTCGGGCAACGGCAGTGGTGAAGGGGATGCTGAGCAGGAGTTCTATGCCCGCTCCGGCAATCAATTCTTCCTTTTCCTCCTGGGTGGTCAGACGGCGAGGCGCCCGTTGCGGCGCCAACACTTCCAGCGGGTGCGGTACAAAGGTCATGACCGCCGGGCGTCCCTGAATCTTGCGGGCGTTTGCCACAACGTGTCGGAAAATTTCCTGGTGGCCCAAATGCACACCGTCGAAGTTGCCAATGGTCAGGATCGTATGGTGCAGGGGAAAGCGTGGATCATCGAGGCTGCGAATAATTTCCATTGGTACTTCGTCTTTCTTTGCTGGGACAGCTGGATCCCATAACGGGTACCGTCCACGGTACCCGTTATGGCGCATTTTTTTTTGTTCAGTCTTTGCTTCAGGCCAATTTGTTGAAGATGAGTCCGCTTAACAGCTTGGGGTAGAAGTAGGTAGATTTCTGCGGCATTTTACCGCCGTGATTGGCTACCTCTCGAACTTCACAGATTCTGGTCGGGTTGAGGAGGAAGGCCATTTGCGCTTCGTTTTTTCGGACGGCGTGCAGAGCCTCGGCAAAGTTGTTGACATATCGGATATATTTTTCGTTTCGTTGATCTTCCTCGGAAATATGGAAAAGGCCTTCGAAGATCAGCTTGTGCAGGATGGAAATGTCCAGGGTTTTCAACTGTTGGGGAACATTTCCCTGAAAATGTTTGTCCATGACTTCCAGATCGCGCAGGGTCATAAAGTAGAGCTTTCTCCCGCCGGGATACCATGCAAAGGTATGTTTTTTCTCGGCGAGCGTATTGCGAACCCGTTTGCATGAAACCGGATCGTCGGCATCGAAAGCATCCGGCTGGACCACGAAGAGGGGGGCGACCTTGTCCAGGAAGCTTGCCTCGTCCATTGCATCCAGCCGGGACAGGAGGCGATGGATGGGAAATACCGTCAGCCCCGGATCTTCCATGTTGCAAAAATACATCAGGGCATAGTTGAAAAGTTCCCGGCCGGTATAGTCCGGCATCTGTTCGCGCATAAGATCCCGGTAGCGTAACGCCGTTTCGTAGCGATGATGGCCGTCGGCGATGAGCAGCGGTTTGTCGTTCAGCAAAGTACGGCAAATGGTTATTGGGCTTTCGTCTGTCACGCGCCACAGATTGTGCTGCTCGTTGTTGTAGCGGACGGCGATATCCGGTTCCCGTTTGCGGTGGTGGTTCAGGATCGCCTCCAG
Organism: Deltaproteobacteria bacterium; assembly: GCA_017417085.1. Next base: position 4,610 of record JAFPZV010000189.1, read on the forward strand.
GGCAAATGTTGGATCGGAATAGAGGGCGAAAATTGGGCTCAAATTGGCCTTGCAGGCTTTCATCAGCATGAATCGGTCGTTTTTGGGACCATCCAGCGTGCGTTCATGCGGTTTGACTGTCCCGGTAGAGAAATCTTCCAGCCGCACCAGCGCCAAAAATCCCCTGCGGGTAATCGGGGCGCCGTCTTCATCCTGGTACTCCTGATCGTAGATATAGATGGCAGGTTCTGCATCCTGTACCAGAATACCGTTGCCAAGCCATTCGTTGAGGGTTTGGGCCGAGCGGGTATAACGGTTGGAGCTTTCAGTGTCTTCGGGCGTGGTTTTGCCCAGAATCAACCGCACCACATTGTAGGGATTTGAGGAGTAGAGTTCTTCCTGCATCTCTTCCGAGATGCAGTCATAGGGAGGCGCCATGACGCTTCTTAAATCCCGGATCTTGTCGCGATTGAAAAGAATGCCGCAAAAAGGAATAATTTTGGCCATATAGAGCTCCTTTGCAAGTCAGACAGAAGCGGCGCGTCGTCGTTCCCGGCAAGGGGAAGAGAGAGAACGCACACTCTGTTGGATGGAGGCGCTACTGCTCCAGATTCAGAAAAAGTCCTATCCCCAACAACATGAAAATAATATTGGCCGACCAGGCTGCCACCAGCGGCGGCAACAGCGCGGAGTAGCCAAACGCGGTCAGCGTGGCCTGGGCGAAAAAGTAAATCATTCCCACGCCAACACTGATGGCCATTCCCATGGCGACGCCGGCTCTCCGGCTGTTGCGCAGTGCGAAGGGAATGCCGAGTATGACCATGATGAACGATGCGAAGGGTACCGCCAGCCGGCTGTGCATGTCTACACGGTAGCTGGTGGCGTCAAATCCTTCCGCCTGAAGACGGTGGGCCAGGTGATGCAGCTGGCGATAGTTGAGTTCATCCCGTTTGGCGTTGACCCTGCGGAATTCTTTGGGGGGCTTGTGAAAATCGATTGGAGTTTTTTGCAGGCTGGCGAATTCCAGCAAGGAGCCGGTTTGGGGATCGAAACGGCGCCGGATCACCTGGTCGGCAATCCAGGCCCCCTCATGGTACGTGGCACGGTTGGCCTCTTCGTATGCGACAATCTGGAAACGTTCATCCATGGTGTAGATGGCCACACCCTGCAGAATCATTCCCTGCGGCTCCAGCGAGGTGATGTGCACCAGCCGGTTTTTTTCCCGCATCCAGGCGCCGCCTTCCTTCATGAATGTCAGCGGTTTTTTCCGGATTTCCTGATAAAGGATGTGGTTCATCTTTTCCGTGGTAATGGGCAGCAGGTACTCGTTGATGGCAAAGTTGGCGGCAACAACCAGCAGCGCCAGCACAAAGATCGGCGTAAGGACCCGCCGCAGGCCCACCCCGCCGGAAAACATGGCGATCAGCTCACCGTTGCGCGAAAGGCTGGCGACGGTAAGAAAGGAACCCAGGAGAACTGCTAACGGTGTGACCTGAGAAAAGATCATCGGCAGTTTGTTGAGAAAAAAAAGCAGGCATAACGACCAGGGCGCGTCGTTATCGATAAAATTGTCAAGCTTTTCGATAAAGTCTACCAGCAGATAGACGCCGCTGAAGGCCGCCAGCGCCAGAAAAAAAAAGTTCAGAAAACGGGTGATCACATAGCGGTCAAGAATGTGCATGGGGATGTCTCCGCAACAGTTTGCCCGTGAAGAGCGCGATCAGTCCGGTCAGCCAGCGCGGCGCCATTTCCGCGGCGGCTGCATGGTAAAGAAACAGGCCCGTGAGCAGGAAAAAAAGATCGGGGAGCCACAACACGCCCAGTGGCATCTGCATATGCTCCAGACAGAGCGTTTCCGAGAAGGAGGAGAGCAGGTGATAGGCGAGAAACACGACCAGCGAAAAGGAAAAACCGCCCATTCGGCCGGAGCGTGGCGAACAGATCCCCAGGGGGATTCCTATCAGCACGAACAGCAGGGGCACTATGCAGAGCGCCAGCCGTTTATGAAATTCGACGTCCATCTGGCGTTGCTGCTTGGGCGTTGATCCGGTACCCGTCAGAATTTCCTGGAAGGTCATTTCTTTGGGGTTGAGGCGCGGCGCCTTGCCCTCGCTTTTATCCGCGAAACTGAGATTCAGATCGTAATTGGCGAAATTCATGACGCGGTAACTGGTGTCCTTGCCGCTGAGTGCATGGTTGTGCAGTGCGCCGTTTTGCAGCAGGATGGAGAAAGTCATGGCGCTCTGGTTGGAGAAGAGTCTCCCGCTTTCTGCAGAGATGGTCGAGGTAATCTCGGGATCCCGGTTGTCGTACAGAAAAATTCCACGCATCTGGCCGTTCTGTTCCACTTCGCGGGCGAACAGCACCACATCTTCGAAATCGTGAAAGAAGACCATCGGCTCCAGTCCCTTGCCAATACGGTTTTGCAGGATCTGGAAAACCTGGGCCTTGAAATTTTTTCGTCCCAGGGGTTTGGCGTAAAACGAAATGCCTGCGAGAACAACTGTTGTAATAAGCGCTATGGCGACAATCGGTCGCGTCATGCGCCATAAGCTGATGCCGGCCGCCTTCATGGCCACGATCTCGTGATCGGTGGAAAGACGTGAAAAGCCGATGAGGATACCAATGAGAAAGGCCATGCCCAGTGTAATGTCAAAGAACGATGGAAGCAGGTAGAGAAAGAGCATAGCGATATCCCGGATCGGGACGCCGCGGTTGATGATCAGATCCGTCAGCTTGAGGAGGTTGCCCATCAGCAGGACAAACGACAAAATTGCCAGGCTGATGGCCATTGGGGCAAGTACTTCCTGGGAGATATATTTGGAAAGGCGCCATGTCGTCATAGTTATTGCATTGTAATACAAGCGCCCAAGGACACGCTACAGGGAAAATGGCCGCAAACGGAGCTGCACAGGATGGTTTTGCGGTTGTTTTTTGGGCATGGCATCGCTAAAACATGTTGATTATGCTGGAGTTTGCTTGACGCTTCGGCAAGTGCTGCCCTATCTTTGTCAAAAAGAAAAAGCGTCCGGGAAGGATGGGGCGAAAGAAGTGCGGATTGTGGCATGTTTTGTACAAAGAGTGGAAGAGAGCGGACATTGTAACGCATCGCGTGCCGTAACGGGCTGGATGAGGGGCCTTTGCCCGAATTTTCTTTTTTTTTACTGTCATCTTTTTGAGGATGTTTTTTTAGGAGGGGAGATTTATGAACAAGTCGGAGTTGATTGAGGCGCTCTGCCTGGCTCGCAACATATCCTATAAACAGTCCACTGAAATTGTGAATCTGATCTTCGATACCATGGCCGATGCTTTGGCGTCAGGCGAACGGATCGAAATCCGCGGCTTCGGAAGTTTTGCCGTGCGGGATTACAAGTCCTATACCGGCCGCAATCCCCGTACCGGCGAGCAGATAGAAGTGGCCCCCAAACGCTTGCCGTTTTTCAAGGTCGGCAAGGAGTTGAAAGAAATGGTGGATGTCAGATTGGCGAAACCCCGGGACAAAAGCCACTGATATTGAAGTAAGCAGGCAATGTTTGAAACCATGGCGCCAAACGTCAAAGCAGAAGGATTCCTCATGACGGATGGTGCTCTGGCATTTCCAAACATATTAAAATACGTAGGATTACAGTGCCTGGAAATTTGAACAAACGACTTTTTGTGGCCATTAATCCATCGGAGACGGCACGTGAGGAACTGGTTGCTCTTTGCGGCGGATTGCCTGAGGCCCGATGGACGCCGCCGAAGCAGCTGCATTTGACCCTGTGTTTCATCGGCGAAGTGGACGAAGTGGTTTTCCGCAGTATTCGAGAGAGTTTATGCGTGCTTGAGAGGAATGGACCATCTGCTTTTTCCCTCCAGTTTCGAACTCTGGGCTTTTTTCCTCCCCGGGGGGAGCCCCGGGTGTTGTGGGCGGGAGTAGCGGAAAATCCGGCTCTTATGCATCTGCAAAGACAGGTGACCAGTTGTTTGCAAGGATTGGGCATTCAGTTGGAAAAACGCAAGTTTACCCCCCATATTACCTTGGCCCGTCTGGGAAAGGAAGCGGCATCCGGGCTGAAACGTTATCTGGACGCGCAAACGTTTTTTTCCGGTTCGCCCTTTGGTGTGGATCGTTTCACCCTCTATTCCAGCATCCTGGACAAAAGCGGGGCCACCCATATTCCGGAGGCGGAATATATTCTGCCGGCTTTTGAGAAGAAGTAATTTTAAAGGAAAGAAAGATTGCCGTTTTCGTCGCGCAGGGCCGAAAAGCAGCCGGCCCAAAGCGCGGACGACTGTTCATGCAGTTCTTTTTCCGGCAGCTGGTAGCCTTCCGGAAACAGAAAACGTAAGGCGTCGTCCTGGGCGCGTATTTCGTTCCATTGAGAGCAGGCGTTTTCCCACGCTTCGCGGCGCATCTGTGGCGATGCCTGTTTGATGAGGCACAGAATATCCGCGCGGGAGTGGATATCCAGCTCTTTTGGCGCGGGCAGCAGCGATTTGACATAGCTGTATGACAGAGCGGGGAGGAGAGCCAGTGGTGAGCGCAAACCTTGCCAATAGAGCTCCAGCAAACCGGCCAGCTGCTCCCGGGCGTCCGCGCTTGGAATCAGGCGTTTGTGCAGAACATCCCTGCCTTTTTCGCCTCTGAGGAATATTTGGCTGCCTGCGGCAGCGGGCTTTTGTGGATGACAGTCCAGAGCGAGTCTTGTGATCCAGTATCGCAGTACATATGTGCTGTTCGGCCGGGCAAAGTGGTAGTGCAGCGCGCTGTCGCCGGCAAGCAGACATTCGATATCCGTTATTTGGAAATCTCCTATCTGTAGGGCAAAAGTTTCGTGGCGTGGTATGACGCCTGCAATTTTCTCTTCGATAGAAGCGCCAAAAGGGTCGAGCGCGGTTTCAAGATTCTCAAAAAGAATTTGCCCCATCTTTCCCGGCGGCAGCCGATCCGTGCCGCGTTCGTGGGCATAGATTTCTTCCGGGGCGCGGTTTTCCAGCCGTGTTTCAACAAGCCTGTCGCCCAGAATGCTTCGCTCACGAGGGGAAAGCGAGAAGGGCTCTTCGTCGGAGATGGGATTTTTCTCCGGCGAGTCCAGGAAAATGCCCAGTCTCTGCCGCACGAAATATTCTCCGGGATGGAGGAAGAAACGCCACAAATCTTTCAAACGGAGCGTTTTTAAAGCATTGTCCGGTTCCGCAAGCGGTGCGGGGGATGGAAGCGACTGGGAAGGCTCAATGCAGGCTTGGGCCGCCGCGAAGTCGGCTCTGGAGAAACTTGCCAGCGGTGTTTCCCCGGTGAAGTAGGCGGGATGAAACGCGTGCATCTTGTGCCGGAAAAACAGGCCGTTTTCTTCGCAGTGACACCAGCTGTCGCAGCGATTTGCATCGAAACGGGGGCATTCGGCGTAACGGGGGCAGCGGAATCCCCGGTCGAGGTAGTCCGTCAGCTCACTTATCAAAACAGCCGGTTCCAGGAACGAGTTGTCCCGGATATTTTGCCCGACGTAGCTTAAGTAGAGCCGGTCACGGGCGGAGAGAATTCCCTCCAGAAAATGAAGCCGGTCGTCTTTGCGTGGTTGCCGGTCGCCGCGCCTCGGATTCCTGGCCATTTCATCAAAGCTTGCGGCGGCAGTTGACCGTGGAAATTTGCCGTTTGCAAGCCCCGGCATGGCAATAACCCGAAAGGGCAGGCAGCTTGCCGGTCCGGGTTCGGCGAAAGTTACCCGACCGCTGCCGATTCGTCCGGCAGTGGCCCCCGTTTCTCCCAGACGCCTTGCCAGCCAGAGCTCCAGCTGATCGATGCCAAGCAGTTCCTCGAAATGCGCTTCTTCCGTGATCTGCGCCCATTCCAGCACCAGATTTTCCAGCCGGTTGTAAGATGCGGCCCACTGCTCGTCGTCATCCGGGAAAAAGCGCGGCAAAGTTTCCAGCAGCAGATCCCGCCAGGCAGTGCCGGAGCGCGCGATGCCCAAATCTTTCAGGAAGCTGTCGAGCAGTTCCATGAAACCGGCCAGAACGCCGAGCAGGCGCGCATCATCTGCCATGAGCCGCTCGCAGGGCTGCAGGTTTGCAAAAGGAGCGCTTTCCGGGGGGAACGCGTAGCCCAGAAACAGCCGATCCAGGCCGGCGCGCCAGCTGTTCTCTCCAAAAGCGGGCAAATCGCGTTCTTCGCGATCTGCGGCATCGATGCCCCAACGGATGGCGCTTTCTTGCACCAGGAGGGACAGACGTTCCAGATCGGTCGGGCTTAAGGCCAGCCGGTTCGCAACTGCGGGCGATTTCAGCAGATCAAGTACCTGTGATACTTCATAGCGTCCATGACGCAGGGCCAGCAGCTCCAGAAGGGGCAAGGACGCTTCCTCTTCCAGACCGGTTAGAGTAAAGGGAATGGCCGGTTTCCGGGTGCCAAAAACCGCCATGATGTAGGGCGCATAGCTTTTCAGATCGGGAACAAGCACCAAAATGTCCGCACAGTGCAAATTCTCAAGTTCCTGCAAACAGGCGACGAGAAAGTCATGCAGTGCCTCCATTTCCCGCTGCTGCGTGAAGCAGGAATGGATCTGCAGGGAAGCATCCGAGCCCGCAGGGGGGGAATATTTCCCTTCTTCCTCTGTGTTCGTGCGGTCGAACAGGTTCAAAATATCGCTCTGGAGCATATGCAGCAGACTGTTGTTTCCTGGATCGTCAAACAGTGCATTCTCCGAAAGTGTGGAAATTTGTTCCCAGAGCAGCGTGAACAGATCGCCGCCTGCCTTGCCCCAGGCGGCCAGCAGCGGTTGGCCGGTTTCGTAGTGCCGGGACTGCGCATCGGCAGGGAGTGGCTGAGAGGCGAGATCAAACCAGTATTCGCGGCAGGGATTCAGGAGAAACAGATTCACCGGGATCACCCTGTCCAGGGCGGCGAGCAGATCAATCTGCGAGGGCGCCAACCCGGAAACGCCGAACACTTGAAGCGCGGAAAACGGAAGTGGCGGGGCTTGCCCTTTTACACAGGCCCTGATGAAATCCGCCCACTGCCGCACTGGCGGCGTTTCTTGCCGTTCTCCGAGCAATCTGCGCCAAAGCGTCGCCTGCCAGTTGTCCGAATCATGTGATTTTTGTTCCCAGGCAAAGAGCATCTCCGGACGGTAGACGCCATACAGCTCGAAGAGTTCGGCAAGCTTTAGGGAAAATTGGAAGCGTTGCAGCGGATCTTCGGGCACGATCTCCCGAAAAGATGCTTCCCCCCCGGCCTCTTCCAGCAGCCGCAGAATGCGCAGCGCCAGCAGATCCTGTGCCCATGGATCACGAGCCGCTTTTGGAGCCTGCCTGCTCACCGAGGACAGCAATGTTGCAGGAAAGGGAAAATCCGGATTGGCCCAGATGCCGAAATGCCGGGTCAGATGCAGCTGCAGCCAGTCTGCCACCGCCTTGCCCGGGACCAGAATGGTTTGCGGTATCAGAGGATCCTGGGGAACGGTGGCGCATAGTTGTTCCACCAGCGCATCGAAGAGGAACTCAAGGCGGTTGCTGCACAGCAGTTGCATGGGAGCTTGTCCCTTTCAAAAAAGAAAAGGGAAGGGAAAGTGAAATATGAGCATGCTTTGGGGAAAAGCGCCATGAAGACCATGACGCTTTTCCCATGCAGTTTTTTCAACGCGTACCTTTTTTCTCAAGCAGCTTGAGCAAGGTGTTCAATCCTTCCAGAGGATCATCGCCGAGATCGACACGCAGCGTCCGGCGTCCTTTTTGCCGCAGCGCCTCCAGATCGCCATCCGCCTGGGCCTGCAACAACGCGCCGAAGCTGTGCGGTTGGCCGGGAATGGCCAGATCCAGTTCCGGTTTGACCGGGGAAACCAGCTGCACAAACAGGCCGGTGTTGGGACCGCCCTTGTGAAATTGCCCGGTGGAGTGGAGAAAACGTGGGCCAAAGCCAGTGGTAACCGGAAGCTGCGCGGAAACTCCCAGCAGGAGCGCCAACCGTTTCAGGGCAACTTTCAGTTCGGGTTCATCGGGAATAAAGGCCAGCAGGGCCAGATAGTCACGCGGGCGGCTGCGTTTGAGGAAAAGTTTCAGCCCGCATGCCGGATCGCTTTGGGCATCCGCGCCTTCCAGATGCAGGCCACTCTGCGGCGCTTTCGTGTTTCCTGCGGCCTTTTCCGCCAGAATGCGCAGCGTATTGCTTTTGCTGCTCTGCACATCCGGTTGATCGAA
>JAFPZV010000190.1 GCA_017417085.1 Deltaproteobacteria bacterium
AAGGTGGCCAACGTACCCATCATCAAGGGCATCGCCCCGCCGGAGGAACTGTTCAGCGCCGCACATAACCGCGTGGTTTGCCTCACGATCGATCCGCAACGGCTGCTGGAACTGCGCATCGCCCGCCTGCGCAACCTCCATCAAAGCACCGACAGCGTCTACGCCAACCTGGAAGAGATTATTGAGGAGCTGGCCTTTGTAAAATCGCTCTGCAAAAAGCAGGGATGGCCCATGGTTGACGTTTCGGAAAAGGCGGTGGAGGAGACCGCCAACGACATTCTGACCAAACTGCGGTTAAAGTAGTGGACGTGTCCGGAAAAGCGCTGCCGAAAGAAGTCCGCCCCATGGCACTGAATATTCTGGTCGCAGACAAGGATCCCCTCGATTTCGCGCGTATTAAAAAGGCGCTGGAGGCAACCGGCGCCACGGTTGCCCATATGGGGAACGAGCCGCTTCCTCCGCAGGACAGCTATGACATCATCCTGATCATCGGAACGATTCCAAACGAAAGCTGGAGCAGCCTTCTGGAGCACCATTCGGCGATACCGCAAATCCGCATTCCGGAAAGCTATGGCGCCAACGGCATGGACGCGCTCCACCACTTTCTGGACACCATCACGTCCTTTCAGCTTCCAAGGCATCCGATCTGCTACGCCGATCTGGTGCTCGATCCAGACACCGGCCATGCCTACCGCAACGGTTCCCGCATCGTCCTTTCAGCGACCGAATACAGGATCCTCAAACTGTTTGTGGAACATCCCGACGAAATCCTGACACGTGAGACCATTGGTACAACGGTGTGGGGCACGGCTTTTGACGCCTTCACCAACATTGTGGATGTCTATGTCAGCCGGCTGCGTGCCAAGATCGACCACGCCGCGCCTTCACCGTTGCTGCACACCGTCCGGGGCAAGGGCTACCGGTTCAGCGCGCGCCAAACAGGGCGGTGCCTACCCGCACCAGTGTCGCGCCCTCCTCAATAGCGGCCTCGAAATCGCCGCTCATCCCCATGGACAATTCGCGCATGGTGACCTGCGGGATCTTCAGGCTTTCCAGATGCTCCGCCAGCTGCCGCAATTCCCGGAAAAAGGGCCGCACACGCTCCGGATCGTCGAAAAACGGCGGCAAGACCATCAGTCCGCACACCCGCACATGGGGAAGCCGCGCCACCGCGCGGGTCAGTTCCTCCAGGGAAGAAGCCGCAACGCCCGCCTTGCTCGCCTCGCCGCCCAGGTTGGCCTCCAGCAGGATATCGGCTGTCTGCCCCAATTTGCCCCATTGCCGTTCAATCTCTTCGGCCAAGGAAAGACGATCGACCGAATGGATGAGTGACACCTTGCCGGCCAGGTATTTGACCTTGTTGCTCTGCAAGGCGCCAATAAAGTGCCATTCGGCCCCCGGAGCCACCTGCTCCACCTGTTCGCGTTTCTCCACAAATTCCTGCACATAGTTTTCGCCAAACAGGGTCTGGCCGCAGGCCAGCGCTTCCGTCACCGCCTGGGCAGGTTTGGTCTTGGAAACCGCAACCAGCCTCACGCTGGCCGGATCGCGCCCGGCACGCCGGCAGGCCTCCGCCATCCGGCTCCGTACCGCAGCAATACGCTCAGCAATCGCCATAACCGTCACTACTCCTCGAAAAATGCGTCGGAAAACGGATAGGTGATCTCCAGTTCCTCCAGCAGTTCCACCACCTCGCACAGCGGCAGACCGACCACGTTGGTGTAGCTGCCGTTAATCTGGCGAACCATGAAGGCAGCTCCCTTCTGGATGGCGTAGCCGCCTGCCTTGTCGAAGGACTCCCCGATATCGAGATAGTCGTTGATCTCCGTATCATTGAGCGTCTTGAAGAGTACCTCCGTAACCACCGAACCGGAACGCAGCAAATCCGTCTCGCGATCGTAGATGGCATAGCCGGTATACACATAATGTACACCGCCGGAGAGCATCCGCAGCATGTCGAAGGCCTCCGAACGGCAATTCGGCTTGCCCATGAATACACCATCGCGCACCACGATGG
>JAFPZV010000191.1 GCA_017417085.1 Deltaproteobacteria bacterium
CACTCGTTGATCAGCAGTTCCGGGCGGTATTCAAAATGAACACTGTCGAAATGATACCATTTGCCGCCCCAGATGAAGCCATGCTTTTCAAAGATCCCGACAATTTTTTGCAGAACTGGATCATTAAGCAGTTTTTGGGGATAGGTGCAGCGTTCCCCGTCCCGGCATCCCGACCAGCGCCAGTACATATTGAGGCCCTTGGGCAGATCAAAGTCGATGGTCATGCCATAGCTGTGTGGGCTTTTGCGTTGCGTTCCGGCAACTACACGGTAGTTGAAAGAGCCGTTGGGCTTGGCCATGTAGCGTTTCAGTTCCGGATATTGCGCCAGTTCGTGGCCCACGGCCTCCAGCGCGCGGTTGGCCCCGTTGATTGAGGTGAAGGGCACCCGGGTTCCGGAAGGCGCCCAGAAGACAGGAACCAGCTGCCGGCGTACCTCATCCGCGGAACCTCCGTACATGGTGTCGAAAAAGGCGCCGTTACGCAACCGTCCCGGATCGTGGTTGAAATTGGGTGCTTCGAATTCGTTGGGCCCCTTGGGGTAACGCTGTTCCAGCTGATCGAGCAACCCGGCCTGATTCAGGCGCTTGTCAAAGTCTGATTCCTGGGCTTTGGAAATCGGAAGACGTTGTCCGCGTACCAAAATGGAGTGGGCATCCAACGCCTCGACGCTTTCAGGATAGGCGCTTTGCAGGCAGCGCCCCACGTTTTGCGCGGCCTGCGTGGATGTTGCCGCGATGGCCAGTGCGAAAACGATGCTTGCAATACATGTTTTGCGCATGGGAGAATCCTTTCTTTTTTCAAGACAAGCTGTTGACGCCTCATTTATTATTTGTGTAACGGTAATTTAAACGTAGATACCGGAAATAATGCGCTTTGGCAAGGGCAGGGCGCAGGAACGCCGCATCTATTAATAAGGGAAACATGCATGGATATCTGGAAAACGTCGCTTATAACGCTGGTGCGGGAAACAGTGCGGGATGGCCTGAGTGCCAGCCTTGCCCTGTTTAAAGTGACGGTTCCGGTCAGCATCGTGGTCAAATTGCTCAATGATGCCGGTTTCACCATGCTGCTGGGACAGGCGCTTGCTCCGGTCATGGAAGTGGTGGGGCTGCCTGGCAGTATGGGAATGGTCTGGGCGACCGGCATGGTGACCAACATCTACGGGGGGCTGGTGGTCTATGTGACTGTCGCGCCACAGGAAGTGCTGACGGTTGCGCAGGTGACGGTACTGGGGGGCATGATGCTGGCGGCGCATTCGTTGCCGGTGGAGTTGCGTATTGCCCGTATGGCGGGCATTCATTACAGCGTAATGCTGTCGGTTCGGCTGGGCGGGGCCTTTCTTTTGGGAAGCCTGCTTCATCGTATCTATCTTGCGGGCGACTGGCTGAGCATACCGGTACGGATTCTGATGCCGCCCCTGGCAGCCCACACCTCGTGGGGGGGCTGGGCCTTGCGCGAAGTACGCTCCATGGTGATCATTGCTCTCATTATCACGGTCTTGCTACTGCTCATGCGAATATTGGAAAGAAGCGGCCTGATGCGGTTGCTCTGCCGGATGCTGGAGCCTCCCCTGCGCTGGCTGGGGATGACGGTCAACGCCGCACCAGTTACGGTTATCGGCATGATGATGGGGGTTAGTTACGGCGGGGCCCTGATTCTTCAGGAAGCGCGTTCGGGGCGGATGGACGCCCGTGACATCTTTCTTGCGCTGACACTTATGGGACTCTGTCACAGCCTGTTCGAGGATACGATGCTGATGGCCTTGATAGGAGGCCATCTTTCCGGTTTGCTGGTCGCCCGTCTGGGCTTTGCCCTTCTGGTCATTTTTCTTGCCGCGCGTCTCCTTCGCCGCATTCCGGAACAATTTTTCCGGCGCTTTATTTGTTCACCGCCCAACTGAATTTCTCTCTTTGCCTGAAATTCCTTTTTCCACCCACAAAGATATTTCTTCGCGAATTTTTTCTGCCTGCTGTTTTTCCTGAAAACCTTCAGGGACAAAAAGCTGTTTATTGGGGGCGTTCCCATAAATTATCCGGCAAAAATTTTTGCCCAATTTTGGAAAATGAGGAGGGATAAGCCCATTTTGCCAAACTTTTTCAAAGATTTATGAATGCATAGGGACCATATGGGCATGCTTGACACATTTTGACACTCCGGATATATTTTCCCCGAAAAGTGGGGAAAGGTGTCAACAAGTGCCAAAACAGGACAAAATCCATGGCGGACAGATATTTCCAGAGTGAGTTTCGCAATACGGTGGATGCCAAACGGCGTTTGAGCATTCCCGCGAAATTCCGCGAGATTTTGAGCGAGAGTTTTGGCGACGAGACCGTGTTTGTGACACGGGGAGTCGATTCCCTGTGTGTTTATCCCGCTTCGGAATGGGCAAAGATCTGTGAAAAGTTTCATGCGGCGCCTCCGGATCCGCACAAGGAGTTCCTGAACCGCTTTAAGATTGCTCCGGCGGCGGAATGTGCTTTTGACGCGCAGGGGCGGATTCAGCTGCCTCGGCCACTGGCGGATCACGCCGGCCTGGAAAAGGATGTAGTCATTGTCGGGGCTTCCGAGAAGTTTGAAATCTGGAGCCTGGAACGGCATCTGGAGCAGATTCGCAAGGCTGAGGAATTTTTGCGGGAGAATCCTGGAGTTCTGACCAGCTATGGGTTCTGAGTATCATCGTCCGGTTATGCCACGCGAAGTGTTGCGGATGCTGATGCCTTGTTCGGGCGGTGTCTATCTGGATGCGACAGTGGGTGGCGGTGGTCATGCCCGGCTGATTTTGGAGGCAAGCGCGCCGGACGGTTTTTTGGTGGGCATGGATAGGGATGCCGAAGCTCTTGCAGTGGCTCAGGAAGTATTGGCGCCGTTTAGAGGGCGTTTCCGCCTTGTGCAGGGTTCCTTTTCCGAAATGGAAAATGCTTTGCGGGAAACTGGGAAAACGGCCTGTGACGGCATTCTGATGGATTTGGGCGTTTCATCCCATCAGTTGGACGAGGGCAGACGCGGCTTTTCTTTCATGCGCAGCGCGCCGCTAGACATGCGCATGGATTGCCGGCAGGAAATGACGGCGAGGGAAGCGGTCAATACGCTTTCCGGTGAAGAGCTGGAACGGATCTTTCGGGAGTATGGGGAAGAGCGCTTTGCCCGGCGCATCGCCCGCCGCCTTGTGGAAGCGCGCTGCAATGCGCCGTTGACCACGACGCAGGAACTGGCGGAGCTGGTCAGGGAGGTGGTTCCGTGCCGGGGAGAAGGGCAAAGAATCCATCCGGCGACCCGTGTGTTTCAGGCCTTGCGGATCTTTGTCAACGATGAATTGGAGCAGTTGCGTGAAGGGCTTGAGACGGCGGTGAACTGCCTTGCTCCGGAGGGATGCCTGGCGGTGCTGACCTACCATTCCCTTGAGGCACGGGTGGTCAAGGAGATTTTTCACC
>JAFPZV010000192.1 GCA_017417085.1 Deltaproteobacteria bacterium
CATGGCTTCGGCGGCATGAGATGGAGCGCCCAGGCCCGCGTCCACCACCACCGGTACCTGCGCCTGCTCAATGATAATCGCGATATTGTCGCGCGTCTTTATGCCCTTGTTGGTACCAATAGGCGCCCCCAGCGGCATGACGGTCGCGCAGCCCACCTCCTGCAGATGTTTGGCCAAAACCGGATCGGCATTGATATAGGGCAGCACGGTGAAACCGTCCTTGACCAGAATCTGCGCGGCTTTCCAGGTCTCTATCGGGTCGGGCAACAGATAGTAGGGATCGGGAGTGACTTCCAGCTTGATCCACGGCTCGCAGCCAGCCGCCCGGGCCAGACGAGCCAGACGTACCGCCTCTTCCGCGTCGCGAGCGCCGCTGGTGTTGGGCAGCAGCAGATATTTCTGGCGGTCAATGTAGCGCAGCATGTTGTCCTGCGGATTGTTGATATCCACACGGCGCAGAGCGATGGTTACAATCTCGCTGCCGGACGCCTCAATGGCGTCACGCATGATCTCGTTTGAGGAAAATTTGCCGGTTCCCACCAGCAGACGCGACCGGAAATGCCGGCCGGCGATAATCAATTCAGGGGATTTGTCCATGATTTTGCTCCTTTCGTCTTGTTCCTCTTTATAAAAAATTTTTATATTTTACGCTCCGGTTATCGGAACATTTTTTCAGGAAAGGGTTTCACCCTCCTCCGACGAAACGCACTATCTCCAGCCGGTTGCCCACATTGAGCACGGTTGCGGCAAAAGCGTCGCGCGCCACAATGGTACCGTCCATTTCCACCACCACCGTAGCCGCATCACAGTCCAGCTCCCTGAGCAGATCCTGTAGGGTCTCGCCTTCCTTAATTTCTTTTTGTTCTCCATTTATCCAGATTTGCATAGCGGCCTCCTTTTCAACTTTTCAGCGGTTGTCCCTTAGCGTGTCCACATGCTTTTCTCAGGGCTCCTCGCCCAACAGCAGGCGCACCACCGCATTGGCCTGATGGTGCGCGGCGACGCCCACGCGCGGCGCCATCAGCCCCCGGCCCGGTTGCGCTCCGGTAACGCCGTCACCTACCAGATAAAAATTGTCCAAAAGCCGCCGCGTACGCACCGTGTTGGCCGGATCATTGCCGGCAACGCCCGATGCGGCCACCAGGGGGACCGACGGAAAACCGCTCCGGAAAGTTTCAATAAGCATCGCCTTTTCCGATGCGCGGTCGAAAGCTTCCACCATCACATCCACCGCGGCAAAGATCTCCGGAACGTTGTGTGACGTAAGCCGGAGATTGTGCGTGGTCACCTTCACATAGGGATTGATGCGGCCCAGATTGGCCGCAAGCGCTTCTACCTTGGGAAGACCTATCTGATCGATAAAGTACTGCTGGCGATTGAGGTTGGAAGGTTCGACAATGTCAAAATCGGCGAGGATCAGATGCCCCACGCCAATACGCGCCAAGGCCACCGCAATGGCCGAGCCCAGCCCCCCCGCACCGGCAATGCCGACCGTCGCCCGTTTCATCTTCTGATGCACGCCGGGCGTATGGCGGGAGGCCATCAGGGCTTCCAGCTCGGAGGCATCCGGAATTTCGCCACGCCTGATCAGCACCACCCGATCCCCCTCCTCAAGCGGGCAGTCCTCCTTACGGTCATAGGGAAAACCGTTGACAATAATGATGTCGGCATCCGGCTTCCAGCTGTCCCTGAGGGCAAACAAGGTCGTACCTTCCGAAACACTTACCGGTTTTTCATTGACAGAAACGTCCATTGCACACCTTCTTCCCCTCAAGATGGGCATGCGGCCTCTGGCACGAGGCAAAAAAACAAAGGCCGCGGAAAGCGGCCCTGATACAACGACTATCACGCATAACGCACAGCGGATACGCGCTTTGTTGCCACTTCCCTTCGCCGGCATTACCCGGATCAGGTTCGATGGGTTATCCCTTCTTCAGGGATTCTCAGTAAAAACTCCCCCAAGGCATTTCTCTCTTCAATTTTTCCGTAAAGTTAACAGGTTGCCGGAAATGTGTCAATTCATTCCCGCAATCCTGAAGGTCACCCGCCTTTCATCAAGCTTTTGCCCTTCTTTTCCGCGACACCGATATTGATCGGAACGCCGGCTTTCAACTGGGGCGCATAAGATTTGACCAATGCGCGGAAATCCGCAATTTTCCGCGCTGGAACCGGATCGGCGTAAATGGTCTTGACGGAAAGCGGATCGATGGGCACACCGTTGCGGTACATACGGAAATCAAGATGCGGCCCGGTGGAAAGACCGGTCGAACCCACCCTGCCAATCATCCTGCCCTGGGGTACATGCCCTCCCACACTGAGCCCCGGCGCAAAACTGCTCATGTGGTTGTACAGCGTCTCCATGCCGTTGTTGTGGCGAATCCGGACGAACTTGCCGTTGAACCGGTTGTATCCCCGTTCCGTCACCACACCAGATGCCACGGAATGAATCGGCGTTCCTCTGGGTGCCGCGTAGTCAACGCCGGTATGAGGACGATAGCGTTTCAGTACCGGATGAAAACGCCGGTAGGTGAAACGGGAGGATATGCGGGTATAGGCAAGCGGAGCCCGCAGAAACCCTTTTTGCAGACTTTTGCCATTTTCGTCGAAATAGCCAAAAACGCCCTTGCGGGTTTCATACCTGTAGGCCTTGTACGTGGTGCCCTGATTGACAATTTCCGCAGCCAGTATCTTGCCATAGCCAACGAACTTGTCCTTGCGAAACCGCTTTTCCACAACAACGCTGAAGGAATCTCCCGCACGGATATCGCGAAGGAAATCGACATCCCAGGCGAAAATTCCCGCTACCCTGCTGGCCAGTTCCCGGGATTCTCCGGCACTGGCCACCGCACCGGACAGGCTGGAGCGGATGTTCACGCGTACGGTCTGGATCCGCACCTCGCAGGGAATCTTTTCGCGTTTTACCACAAAATCTTTTTTCCCACGTGTGATGATAAGTTGATCCTTGTCGTCGATCTCATAGACGAAACGGCTGAAAAGCCCTTTGTCGATATGAAACTTGTAGGGCTGCCCCACCTGCATCCGTCCCAGGGGGAAGACAGGACGGCATTTATCCGCAATTTTGATGACCTCCGCCGTTGAAAGATACTTTGTCAACAGGGTGGTAAAGGTTTCTTCAGGATTGATAACGCCTGTCACCACCTCATCAGCGGTGGACGTGGCCTCTTCCTCTGCCGAAAACAGGGGATCCCGCTCCATTTCCGCCTCTTTCGGCAAGCCCTCATCCACACTCAAAAACGGATTCTCCTCCGGTATGACCAAAGAGGAAGAATCAGGCCGTTTTTCCTCTCCCGCCTCATAGCCGGTATCAACCGGCGCCATTTCCAAGGTGGTCCACAGAAGAATCGCCGCGATCCCCGCCACCATCCCCAGGCATTCCAGGATCGTTCTCCCGCTCATCTTTTTCTTCTTGGGCTGAAACTGTCCAGCCCGTTCCCGGGGTGACCTATAGTCGATAAACATACATTCACTCCGTTGGTTGGTTACAGCTCGTTAACAGTCAGTATCTCGCCCTCCAGTTCCTCGTTGGCACGGAGCAGCATTTCCCGGCTGGACAACACGCCGACGGCACTTTGTTCCCACTGTTTGACCAGATAACGCGTGGCAAGATCACACAAGGCGTTCCGCGTCACCGCCAGCATTCCGGCTCGCAAATCCTTGCGCATTTTGGGCGAAATGCCCGCCAAATGCCGCAGAACTTCCCGATTGCTTCGCCCTTCCGGAGGAAGCGGCCGATCCAGATCGCTGAAGGCGCCCAAAATGGATTCTTCAACATCCCGATCCTCAAAATCACCAGATGCGGCCCATTCCGCAGCCCGCCGGTAATCACGCAAGG
>JAFPZV010000193.1 GCA_017417085.1 Deltaproteobacteria bacterium
ATGGTGATCCCGCGCTCCTGCTCCTCTTCCATCCAGTCCATGGTGGCCGCGCCCTCATGTACTTCGCCCAGCCGGTGCGTCCTGCCCGTATAAAACAGGATGCGTTCGCTGGTTGTCGTTTTGCCCGCGTCGATATGGGCCATGATGCCGATATTGCGGACTTTGTCTAACGGGTGACTTCTTGGCATGTATCGCGTTCTCCTATTCTTATATCTGCAGCTTCTTCTTTTCGCTAAGCTGCCTTGCGGTTTTCAGGCCGCTTTCAGCTTACCAGCGATAATGGGCGAAAGCCTTGTTGGCTTCGGCCATACGGTGCATTTCTTCCTTGCGCTTGACCGCGTTGCCGCCGTTGTTGGCAGCTTCCATCAGTTCGTTGGCCAGGCGTTCCGCCATGGTCTTTTCGCCGCGCTTGCGGGAGAAATCCACGATCCAGCGCAGGGCCAGGGTCTGGCGGCGCTCAGGCCGGATCTCCACGGGCACCTGGTAGGTGGCGCCGCCCACACGGCGGGCCTTAACTTCCAGCTGAGGCATCACGTTGTTCAGCGCGAGCTGGAACACTTCGTTGGCCTCTTTGCCGGTCTTTTCCTTGATCGTCTCGAACGCCTGGTAGCAGACCTGCTGGGCCACGCCGCGCTTGCCGTCGAGCATGATCTGGTTGATGAGCTTGGTGACTACGACCGTTCCATATACAGGATCGGGGAGCACTTCGCGCTTGGGAATAAATCCACGACGGGGCATGTAGTTCCCTCCTCAAATTTGTCGCCGTTTCCCATCGGGCCGACCACAGCATGTCAGCATCATGCCGTTCCGTCGATCGGTGCGAGGCGCAGATTCAGGCGGCCTGCGGACGGATGTTCCAACCGTCCCGCGGTTCCTGCCTTATTCTGAACCCAGGCAGCGGCCCACAGGTATGGGGAGCGGTTCTTACTTCTTGGGACGCTTGGCGCCGTAGAGCGAGCGGCCCTGCATACGCTTCGCAACGCCGGCAGTATCCAGCGCGCCGCGAATGATGTGGTAACGAACGCCGGGCAGGTCGCGCACACGGCCGCCGCGGATCAGCACGACGGAGTGCTCCTGCAGGTTATGACCGATGCCAGGAATGTAGCAGGTACCTTCGATGGAATTGGTCAGGCGGATTCTCGCAATCTTGCGCAGAGCGGAATTCGGCTTCTTGGGCGTGGTGGTTTTCACGCTCAGGCACACGCCGCGCTTTTGCGGGCACCCTTGCAGGATGGGCGCGGTTGACTTGTTGACAACCTTTTCTCTTCCCTTGCGGATCAACTGATTGATCGTTGGCATGGAAGCACCTCCTATATATTTCGGAGCCGGGTTTACGGTCTCCTCCTATAACACCCCCGCAACCCTCGGAGGTATATAGTCAAACTTGGGCCAATCAAATGGATGAATCCATTTGATTGGGTTTGCAGATTTTCTTGCGATGCTGCACATCGCGGCCAGAAAATCTGAGAGGAAGGAAAATTTCCTCCCGCATCGAAGATGCTCCGGAAATTTTCTCCTCGAACCGGCAGAGCCGGTCCTGCGGATTGAAGGCGAAGGCTTGGCCAGCCTTCGACGCATCTGGCAAGTTAGATTGCTTGGTGCGTCAATCCGGCAGGGCGTTCTTTCGGATCGCCGCGGCGGCGGAGGGCACGTCCACCCGGCACAGCGCGGCCAATTCTTCCATGGTGGCAACCAGCTGGACACGCACGGCGTTTGCTTCCGCTTCCTTTTCCACCTGCTGTCTCAGGCGCGGGTCCGCATCCATGGCGACAAACACCATGTCGGCGTTCTGCTCCTTGACCGCGCGCAGCGTCTGCCGCACACCCACCACGCGCATGGCGCGTTTTTTCAGCCGTTCGGGCATGTATTCCATCCTCCCCGAAGCCGATCAAAGAACACCGTTGTCTGCACACGGCAGGCAACTATAGCATATTATCATAGAAAGCAAGGGATTGTCAACGGTTTTTGAAGAAAAATGCCGCTGAAAATCTAACAAATTTGTGACTGTAAAATTGTCATGAGCGATCCGGAAAAAGGCAGGCCAGGAAAGACAATTTATTATTGGGAGGAAGTAGGAAGTAGGAGGTAGGAGGTTGATAGTGGAGCCGTTCTATCGGGTTCTTTCTTACCGATGTGCTGACATAGCAACATTATAAAAGCGCACTATAAACCTCCTACCTCCTACCTTACTAATTCAATTGCCTTCTCCATCGTTTCCCCGTCCGGCGCACTTCCCTGCGCCATATCGGGCTTGCCGCCGCCCCGTGCCCCAGCGGCGCGAAGGAGCTGGGCCATGTCAGGCGCTGCATCTTTACCCCGGGCAAATACCAGCATCCGTCCCTCTCCTTTGGGGCAGGAGAGCAGGACAATGGCCTGGGGTTCTTTCGTCAATTCGGATGCGGCTTTCAGCAGCGTGTCGTGATCGGCGAAGAGCAGATGAGCGGCGTATAGATCGCCTTCCTTCCCCGCTTTCAGCATCTCCAGCGCGGCCAGGGTCAGGCGGTCTTTCAAGTCTTTGCGTTGGGTCAGCGCGGCTTCCCGCTCACGCTTCAAGGCGTCCAGCGCGCCGTCAAAGTCCGCCGACACCGCCGTCGCCATGTCCCCGGCGCACTGATATGACTGCTGGAGCAGGCGAACCGCCCGCATCCCTGCCATAAAGCAAAGGCGCATATTGCCCCGGGAAGGCGTGCAGGAAAGGATTTTGACCGGGCCGATCTGGCCGGTGGTGGCCGGATGCGTGCCGCCGCAGGGCACCATTTCATAATCCCCCATAGCGACCATGCGCACGTGCTCCTTCACCGTGGGCTTTTTTCGGGCGGGCAGGGTTTCCAGTTCTTCCGGAGCCGGGAACCAGCAGCGGATGGGGTCATCCTGCTGCACGCGGCGGTTAACCGTGTCCTCCAGCGCTGCGATTTCTTGCGGGGTCAGATGGGTACGGCC
>JAFPZV010000194.1 GCA_017417085.1 Deltaproteobacteria bacterium
CCTACCTCTACGCCAAGGGGGAATGGAAGCCCCGGGCGGAGCATGCCTTTGCCCCGGCTCTGTGCAACCGGATTGACCGGAACACCGGCGGCATCGTCATAGCGGCCAAGACCGCCGAAGCGCTGCGGATCCTGAACCAGAAGATGAAGGACCGGGAGCTGGAGAAGAAATACCTCTGCGTGGTCCACGGCATACCCCGGCCACGGGAGGGAAAGCTGGAGGGCTACATTTTTAAGGACGCCAAACAGAACCGGGTCTACGTGACCGAGCGGCCGCAGCCGGGCTCCAAAACCGCCGTGACGCGATACCGGACCCTGCAAAGCCGGGATGACCTGTCTTTGGTGGAGTGCGAGCTGATTACCGGCCGGACCCATCAGATCCGCGCCATGATGGCCGCCGCCGGAACGCCGCTTCTGGGTGACGGCAAATACGGGAAGCTGGACAGGCGATTTGACCGCAAATATCAGGCCCTCTACTCCTACAAGCTGAAATTCTCCTTTACAACAGATGCCGGGTGCCTCGCCTATCTGGATGGGAAGGAGTTTGCCGCCGCGCAGGTGGATTTCGCCGACGAGTTCTTTCCGGGCAGCTATCGTACGCTGACAAATGGTTGACAAAAAATTCCTGAATATTTCCGGCGCATAATAGTTTCCCACATTCTCCACAGGGATTTCCACAGCCCCCGAGGCCTGTTGAAATCTGGCTTTGCGGGGGGTTCTCCCCCGGGCCGTGGAAAACCCGCGAACGAAGATCGAACTCCGGATCGAAACAAACAATAGTTGACATAATGCGTGAAAAAGCGCACAAACAGAAAGGCGGTTTGCGCTGTGGAAAAGAATATTGTGAGGATCGTGCTTACCGGCGGACCGGCCGGGGGCAAGACGACGCTGATCGAAAGGATTCGCGGGCAATTCGGGCAGGTTGACGGCTGGCGTGTCATCACCGTTCCCGAAACGGCCACGGACCTGATCAAAGGCTTCGGCATTCAGCCCTTCGGCAACTGCCTGACCATGCTGGAATTTCAGGACTATGTGGTGGCCGACCAGCTCCACAAGGAGGGGCTGGCGCTCCGTGCCGCGGAGGCGGTTCCGGAGCCCAATGTGCTGATCGTCTATGACCGCGCCCTGCTGGACGACAAAGCCTACATCACCGACGGGGAGTTTGAACAGGTTCTTGCCCGCTTCGGTCTGAGCTCCAGGGCGGCGATGGAGAAGTATGACGCGGTGCTTCACCTGGTTACCTGCGCAAAGGGCGCGGAGTCCTTCTACAATCTGGACAACAACGCCCGGACCGAAACCCCGGAGCAGGCTGTGGAGTTGGATGACCGGACCCTGCGGGCCTGGAGCAGCCACCCGAATCGGATCATCGTGGACAACGCGGGCGATTTCGAGCACAAGCTCCGTCGGGCCATGCGGGAGATCCTGCGCGTCACGGGCCGCCCGCTGTATCCTGAGAATGAGAAAATGAAACTGTGAAAGAATGAAAAAATGGTATCTATTCAGTAGCCCCATCTGTCATTTCGAACGAAGTGAGAAATCCGTTCCTTTTTGCGTAGAGAATACGGATTTCTCGGCGATGAATCGCCTCGAAA
>JAFPZV010000195.1 GCA_017417085.1 Deltaproteobacteria bacterium
CTCCGGCACAGCTGTAGCTGCAACCGCATCCGGAGCTTCCGCAGCGGCCGCCGTTTCAGGCGCCTCGGCAGACTTTTCGCGCTTGGTTATGGAAAGCTCGCAGTAATCCGGCACCACATCGGCGCGTCCTCTCAGAACGATGCGCACCTGATGCTGTTGTTCCAGCTCCCGCAAGGCTTCACGCCGCTCGTTGAGCAGGTAAAAGGCGACTTCCAGGGGCATTTCCACATCCACCAAGCCCACATCCCCCTTGAAAAGCGCCGCCGTAATTCGCCGCATGATCGCCACAGCCTGCGCTTCCACCCGCCGAATCCGGCCGCTTCCCTGACAGTGCGGGCAAGGGAGCAGGGACTGCTCGCCCAACATCGGCCGAATACGCTGACGGCTCATCTCCAGAAGACAAAACTTGCTCATGCGGGCAAGATTGATCCGGGCCTTGTCCTTCTTGGCGGCTTCCTTGAGCTTTTTCTCCACTTCGCGGATATGCGCAGATTCCTTCATATCAATGAAGTCGACGACGATCAGGCCGCCCAGATCGCGCAATCGCAACTGCCGGGCTATTTCTGCTGCCGCCTCCAGATTGGTGCGCAGGGCGGTGGCTTCAATATCGTTTTCGGCGATGGTCTTGCCGGAGTTGACATCAATGGCCACCAACGCCTCGGTGGAGTCGATCACGATGGAGCCGCCCGAAGGCAACGGCACCTTGTTGCGGGAAATGGCGGCAATCTGTTCTTCCAGCTGGTAACGGGAAAATATCGGGCGCTGCTCGCGGTGGAGTTTCACCAGATCGGCGTAATCCGGCAAGGTGTCCCGGAAGAAATCAACCGCTTCCTGATACACCCGCGGGTTGTCCACCAGCACCTGATCCATGTCGACACTGAAGTAGTCGCGCAAAAAACGGATCACCAGGTTGGATTCCTGATAGATCAGCGCCGGAGCGCTGCACTCGGCGGCCTTTTCCAGTACCTTTTCGTAAATGCGCCGCAGATAGTCTATGTCTTTTTTGAGCTCTTCCTTCTTCTGGCCGATGGCGGCGGTACGGATGATATAGCCGACACTTTCCGGCAGATTCAGCGACTCAATAATCTCCCTCAGTTTCTTGCGCTGCGTCTCGTCATCTATTTTGCGCGAGATGCCGCGGGCATCACCGTAAGGCATAATCACCATGAAACGCCCCGGCAGCGAGATCTCCGTGGTGAGCGCAGCTCCCTTGCCGCTGCGGGCATCCTTGACGACCTGCACCAACAGTTCCTGCCCCAGATGAAGAATCTTTTCGATGCGGCGCGGCTCACCTGCGGCCACTTCCGTTTCCGCCGGAAGTGACCGGGGATTAATGTCGCCCATTTGCAAAAAACCGGGACGTCCGCCGCCATAGTCCACAAAGGCCGCCTGCAGCGCCGGGACAATGTTGCACACCGTTCCCTTGTAAATGTTGCCGCGGTTTTGTTCGCGGCCGGTAAATTCCACTTCGTACTCAAGAAGCACACCGTCTTCCACAATGGCTACCCGGCTCTCCTCGGGATGATCGGCGTTGATCAAAATTTTTCTTCCCATACTCTCCTTTGCGAAATGCCGTTTACCGATTTTTTCGGAGCAACCGGAAGAAATCGGCAAACGCTTCCCTTAAATTTTTTTGGATGGACAGACACACTCGCGAGCGCCCATCACAACGCAAAACGCCCCGCCCGGAAGGCCTAAGCAACCGGCGGAGCGTTTCGACCAATAACAAAACTTGTGTGCAAGCCCAAAATCCCTTGCTCAACCGCCCAGATAGGCGGCTTTCACATCGGGATCGCCAGCCAGTTGTTCCGAAGGACCCTGCGCAACGATTTCACCCGTATTCAGCACATAGCCGCGATGCGCAAACTGCAACGCGATCCGCGCATTCTGCTCCACCAGCAGAATCGTGATACCGTCCTCCTCGTTGAGACGCTTCAGGGCGCGAAACTTTTCGTACATGATCACCGGCGCCAGCCCCATGGAAGGCTCGTCCAGCAGCAGCAAGCGGCCGCCGCTCATAAGCGCCCGTCCCACCGCCAGCATCTGCTGTTCCCCGCCGGAGAGCGATTCGCTCCGCTGTTTGCGGCGCTCGGCCAGCCGGGGAAAGAGGTCATAGATCCGCTCCATGTCGCGGGCGATATTGGCGGTATCCTTGCGCGCATAGGTCGCCAGTTTCAAATT
Organism: Deltaproteobacteria bacterium; assembly: GCA_017417085.1. Next base: position 2,182 of record JAFPZV010000195.1, read on the forward strand.
CTCCTGCACGGTCAAATTGCCGAAGATGTGCCGTCCCTCCGGAGCAAGCGTGATATGCAGTTCGGAAACCACCTTGTGGGGTGGCATCTTCAAAATGGACTTTCCCTGATAGATGATATCGCCTTCCGTCACGCGGGGTGCCTCCGGCGGCGGCAGGCGGGTAATGGTGTGAAGCGTGGTGGATTTCCCCGCGCCATTGGCGCCGATAAGCGTGACGATCTCCCCTTCGTCAATGTCGAAGGAGATACCGTGCAGGGCCTCGATATTACCGTATTTTACATGCAAATTGCGGACAGAAAGCAGCATCAGATGTTTTCGTCTCCCAGATAGGCTTTGATGACATTCGGGTCGGACTGAATGACTTCGGGCGGCCCCTCGGCAATGGTCCTGCCAAAATCGATAACCTTGATGGTCGAGCAAAGGCTCATCACCACCCGCATCTGATGTTCAATCATCCAGATGGTGAGATCCTTGAACTCCGTCCTGAGCCACCGGATCAGCTGAATCAAATCGCCCACATCGGCGGAATTGAGCCCGGCAGCCGGCTCATCCAGCAAAAGCAGACGCGGACGTACCGACATGGCACGGGCGATTTCCACACGCCGCTGCAACCCGTAGGGCAGATTGCGGGGATATTCCTGGGCATAGTCCATCAGGCCCATGCATTCCAGCATTTCATAGGCGTGCGTGTCAATCTCGTGTTCCCGCCGCCGGAAACGGCGCGTCCACAAAAAGCAATCCCAGATGGAGTAGTCCAGGCAATGATGCTGCGATATCCGGATATTGTCCAGCACGGTCATATCCTGCCACAGGCGAATATTCTGGAAGGTACGGGCCATGCCCAGCGCCGTAATTTCGTGCGGTTTCAACGCCCGGATGTCCTGCCCTGCAAAACGGATCGTGCCGCTCGTCGGTTTGTAGAATCCCGATGCCAAATTGAAGGCAGTGGTTTTCCCGGAGCCATTGGGGCCGATAAGCGCGGTGGCACTTCCCTCTTCCAGCGCCACGTTGAAA
>JAFPZV010000196.1 GCA_017417085.1 Deltaproteobacteria bacterium
ATGCGTGGGATCCAGCGGGAACATCGCGCCGCGGCAGGAGAGCTGGAAGCCATAGCCCGGGATGGTTACCTTGGAGCCCCAGGAGAAGTAGACGCTGTAGACCAGCGAGACCATGTTCCCCCAGCGATCCGCCGTGGTCATGTAGATGGTTCCGCCGCCCATGTTGCCCTTTACGCTGGCGGGACGGGCCTTTTCCGCGGAAAGCAGCGGGCAAAGCTTTTTGGCGTAGTCCTTGGAAAGCAGTTTGTCCAGCGGCGGGCCCTCGAAACGCGGGTCGGCGTTGTAGCGCAGCAGATCGGAGTAGGCGATTTTCTTGGCTTCCGCCATGTAGTGGGTAAAGAGCGGGTTTTCGCGGCCAAGTTCTGCCAGATCGAAGTTGTTTTCTTCCGAACAGACCTCAAGTATGTTGAGCATTTCCAGTGCTGCCCAACCCTGGCTTGGCGGCGGGGTCTCCCAGATATCGTAGCCGTGATAATTGGTGGTGACCGGTGGTACCCATTCCGCCTCGAAGGTGGAGAGGTCCTCCATGGTCCACTCCGCGCCCAGCGAGTTGGCCTTTTTCACGATGGCTTCGGCTATCTCGCCCTTGTAGAAGGCATCACGGCCCTTTTCCTGCAGGACCCGGAAGGTGCGGCCCATGTCGGGATTGCGGAAGATGCTGTAGAGCGCCGGTACCTCGCCGTTTTTCGTATAGACCGCGGCCGTGTCGGGATCAACGTGCAGCAGATCCTCTTTGGAATCGCGGAAGTTGCCCGCCAGCACCTCATGTACGGCAAAACCTTCCTCCGCGTAATGCGCGGCCGGTTCCAGCACCTCCTTGAAGGTCATGGTACCAAAGCGCTTCAGGAGCTTGTCCCAGCCGTCCACCGAACCCGGCACCACGGCGGAGAAGATGCCCTTCTTGGGGATCTCCTTGAAGCCGCGTTTGGTGAAGTAGTCAATGGACCAGCTGGCCGGAGACCAGCCGTTGGCGGAGATCTGGTAGAGCTTCTGATCCTTTGCCGACCAGACAATGGCGAAGAGCTCCGCGCCCAATCCACAGCTGTGCGGTTCGACCAGCGCCAGCATTGCCGAGGCCGCTACCGCGGCGTCCACCGCGTTGCCGCCGTCCTGCAGGATTTTCAGACCGGCCTGTGTGGCCAGTGGTTCGCTGGTGGCCACCATGCCGTTGCGTGCCAAAACTTCCGAGCGTGTCTGATCCATCCAGCCGTAGGGACGGGTGGCGCGGGTCGCGGTGATGTGTTCACCGGGGTTCCAGTTGTCGGGAGTGGGGCGCCCAAAGGCGTTGGGATGGGCCTTGCCGCCCGCCGGGCTGTCTGAGGGGAGCAGGGCGATGACAAGAAACAAGGACACCATAAGGCATAAAAAAGTACGTTGCTTCATGAAAACCTCCCTGTGATTGAAAAAACGTAAAAAAGGACGGGTTTTCTTCCACTTGAAAAGCCATGGGTGAAGCTGTGCTGCGTTTTCATCACCTCCTTCGGGTTGCAGGTGTTATGATGCCGGGAAGTTTGAAAGAACTTTGAAGTTGTGGTTGCAGGAGGGAGCTTGGGAAGCAACCGGAGGAAAGTTGGGTTGAAAGGTTGAGGTGTGCCTTTTCGGGAATGGAGGACAAGCGGTGATAGGAAACGCCTCTCATCCTTGTCTAAAGTAGTATAAAGCAATTGTAAAGAAAAGGTAAAATACTTTTTGTGAACAGGCTTCCTCCCGGGTTTTTTCAAGGGCATGGGGAGAAGCCTGATGCCAGAAGAAAAATGCAGGGCTGGCACGGCGTAATTTGGAGGAGAGATGGTATTCAATGGACGGCAACCGCAAGATTGCTGTAGAGCTGGAAGATGGCATCACCGTGGAGAGCGTATTCTACGGAAGCGGCACGCTTTGCCTCTCCAGCCAGGCGGGCTGCCCCCTGGGGTGCGCGTTTTGCGCGTCGGGACGCACTTTTTTCCGTAACTTGAGCCTTGAAGAACTGTGGGCCCAGGTGGAGCGGGCCAAAGCCCTGGGCTGCGATTTCCGGCGCCTGACGCTCTCCGGCAGCGGCGAACCCCTGCTGAACTGGGACGTCACGCGCGCCTTTCTGGCGGAGTGCCGCGAACGTGGCCTGGAACTGTCGCTGACCACCACCGGGCGTCCGCTTGAACGCCTGGAAGAGCTTCTGCGCCTGCCCCACAACGGCCTGATGCTGTCGCTGCATGCCGGGACCGCCGCAACCTACCGCCGTGTTTTGCCGGAAGGCCCCGGTTTTGAGACGCTGTGGGCGGCTCTGGGCAGGATCTGGCCCGAACTGTCGCGCCGGAGCCGCCGCCGGGTAGGCATCAACTACCTGCTCTTCTCCGGCCTCAACGACACGGCTGCCGAACTGGAGGAACTGGCTCGGCGCATGGCGTCTTTCCCGGAGGCGACGCTGCACCTCCTGCGCTACAATCCGGTTGGCCTTGCGTCCTTTGCCTCGCCCGGAGAGGAGCGGCGGCAGGAGATCTACCGCGCGTTGCGCGCGCAATTGCCCCATGTGCGCCGGGGCAACCGCTGGAGGGGCCAATGCGAGGGCGGCTGCGGTACGCTGCTGGCCGCAAAGTCCCGCTGAAGGCGCATCCATCCGAAAATCGCGCAATGGCTTCCAGGGCGGGGGATGCCGTGCTTTTCGCGCGGGAATGTGCTATCGTGCAGAAAAATTACCGCCCCAAAGGAGAGTGTCATGCAGTTCGATATCCCGCTCAAGTACGATGACGATTTTATTGCGTCGATGATCAACGAAAATCACGAACGGATCTACTCGGTCTTTTTCACGCTTCCCAGCTCGTTCATGAACGACGCGCGCGTCATCTACAACAAGCCGACTTTCCAGAACCTGAACCGCGCGCTGAAACTTATGGCTCCGGACGTGAAGAAGTATGTGACGCTCAACGGACGCTACAATCCGCCGCTCAACTACTCCAGCGACAACGTCCGCGGCAACTGCCGCCTGCTTCTGGATCTGCATGATCGGGGCCTGCTGCACGGCATCATCTTCCTCGACTTCTTCTATATCCGCCGGATGATCGCCATCGAGCCGCGCATCGGCGATCTGGAACTGGTACCGAGCGTCAACTGCTTCATCGACACCATCGCCAAGTTCCACACCATGCGGCGCTATCTGGAAAACGCCTGCGGCGCCTTCCGCGCCCGCAAGATCATCCTCGACCGCGGCCTGAACCGGGATTTTCCGGCGCTGGAGCGGCTGTGCCGCCAGATCAAGGCCTACGATCCCGATCTGAAAATTGAAATTCTTGTCAACGAAGGCTGCATGCTGCACTGCCCGTTCAAGGTCAATCACGACATCTTCATCTCCATGTCCAACGATCACAACCGCGAGCAGGTGCACAAGGCCACCGACTGCGACGACTTCCACCTCAACAAACTCTACGGCTGCCAGAACAGCAACCTGCTCAATCCTCCCAACGTGTTCCGTTCGCCCTTCATCCGCCCGGAGGATACGTACATGGTTGACGGGTTGGCGGACATCCTCAAGGTCTGCGGCAAGACCCTGCCGGTCAGCCGCATGAGGATGATCTTCCAGGCCTATCTGGATGGCCATTACCGCGGCAATCTGCTCGATCTGCTGGACGCGACCCAGATTCTTTCCAAGGACATGTTTATCGACAACGCCAAACTGCCGGAAGATTTCTTCAAGACGGTGGCCTTCTGCGACAAGAACTGCGGCGCCTGCCGCAAGTGCGAGGAGGTTTTCGGGAAGCAGATAGAGACCTTCGCCACCGTGACCAACGGGAAGGGCGCGTAAACTTTTTCTGCCTCTTCAGATTTCCAGCTCCATCTGGGGGCTGGCCAGACGGATGGAGAGCAGGGGGGTAGGCTTTTTGCCGGAGGTGTAGATCAGTTCCCAGACATCCCGCCCGGCAAGTTTTTCGATGTGATAGTTTTCCGCCGCCGCCTTGGCGCCTATGACGCCGTGGCGGCGCAGTTCTTCCAGCAGCGGGCGTTCTTCCTGGAAAGGATCGAGCGGCAGCTCGGAAATCTCCGGG
>JAFPZV010000197.1 GCA_017417085.1 Deltaproteobacteria bacterium
GAACTCCGCCTTGCTGCATTCTGCATCAATCTCGGCAATCCGTTCACTTTTGCCCTCTATGTCAAAGACACCTCCGTAAATCTTCCAGACGCCGCGTTACATTTTCCAACTTGTCGCTGTCTTCTTTTACCATCATGATGAATCTCCTTAAGAATAAGATAAAATTTATTCGGGAACCGATTGATACCACCAACACGTTTTTACCAATATTGAATTTCCACGACAATACCCATAAAAAAAGCGAGCCAATAACGACCCGCCTTTCTTATGGAAAAGCAGTTGAGATAAAAATTCTCCTGTCCGCATCTGCCTTTACTCTATTAAAAGTCTTTCGAATTCCGGCACACGAACCGGACGGCCATGTTCTCCCACCGCCGCGCCGATAACCACTCCGTCGAGAATCCGCAGGTTGTCGGATGAACGGAATATATCCTGATGAAACGCGATCCGCAACCGGGAAAAGCGCCGCAGGTTCACGCCCACCCAGAACCGATCACCGCTTGTCAGCGGATGACGGTAATTCAATTCGACACGTGTGACCACCATATTGATTTTCCGGTGGGACATGGCAACGACATCCATCCCCATCGCTTTCAAAAACGAATTTCGGGTATGTTCCAGGTAGTGTTGATAGATGGCATTGTTGACGATTCCCTGAAAATCGCATTCATAGTCCCGCACCTGAAAATCCAGCGTAAAAGCGTACTCGGATCTTTCCACCGCTCATTCTCTCCTCTTGATCCATTTCCTGCACTAAAAAACGGGCAAGTTCCACACAGCATCTTCCTTGAAATTTTCAAAAAACTTTTTAGATTGGAATTGCTTGGATGTCTTTGTTATAAGTAGAGGCCGGCTGTCAACAGGCCAGCCAATATTTTTGTTATCAAACATTTTAATACCGTTTCTTTAAAGTTTTATGATCAGGTTGGGAGGAAGTCAAAAGATGAAAATGCCAGGGAAAATCGAAACCAGAGCCAGCATGATAGCCAAGGACATTCTGAAGGAAACCAACAACGATTGGCTTGCCACCGCGTTGCGGATGTTTGCCATGGCCAAGGACGATCATACGCTGATGCGTGACATCGTCGATCCCATTATCGGCAACAAAATTTACGAGGAACTGGAGTATATCGCCCCCATCAACTTCAATGGCAAGTCGCTTTTGACCTGCCCCCTCTCCACCACCGAATATATCCTGCTGCGGGACGCCGGCAAGGCGGATTTGGACAAGGAAATCGCCTACATCGAAGAAAACCTGCAAAAGGTTCTGGAACGTGCCGCCTGGTTCCATCATGTATCGCAACAGTTGGGAGAGCAGGAAAAGGTCCGTGACCACTTTACAGTGGAAACGCTTGGAGAAACCCGCAAGGACTTTGAACAGAACTGGGACAGGGAAGTCCGTTTCTTCGTCTCCAACCCCTACGAACCCATCAAGAAACTGGCGCTGGAAGCAATTCAGAAGAGCGGAGGCGACTGGATGATGGCCCTGCAGATGCTCACCAACCGTGTTCTGGAAGACCCGCAGGCGCTTTACTACCTGACCGCGCCAGAGTTCTTCTCGCCGCTGTGGCAAATTCTGGGAAGCGTTTCGGAGCACAACCTCAACATGGCGCCGCCGATGAATACGCCTTTAAGTTCCGGCTGGATCTTTGGCGACTCCACTCCCGCCGAGCTGAAGCAGGAAATCATCAACTGGGAAAAGAAGGGAAAATCCCTGTTGCGCAAGTTGCGTTGGCTCAACATGATTCGCGAAGCGGTTGGCGAAACGGAAAAAGTTTACCGCCTCCTCAGTGAGCCCCATATCAAAAAATTCTGGAACGACGCCTATCTGTCGGTTCGTTGAAATTCGGGAAAAGGCTTTTTCAAGGGGAGCTTTTTGCTCCCTTTATTTGTTTGAGGCGAAGGTACTTAAAGAGCATTACCCATGAAATCCGATTCCTTCTGGAAAAGATTGCTGTCCAACCGCATGGCCATGCTGGGAGCCCTGATTGTGGTGGCAATGTTTCTGCTGGCCATCGGGGCGCCGTGTTCCGGTTGGGATCCGGAAGCCATTGACATCAGCGCGGCCCTGTTGCCGCCTTCCCGTCTGCATTTCATGGGGACCGACGATCTTGGGCGCGACGTACTGACGCGCATCCTGTTCGGTGCGCGTATCTCGCTGCTGGTGGGCTTTGTATCGGTTGGCATAGCGACGCTTATCGGCATCATCTTGGGAGCGATCGCCGGCTATTACGGCTCCTGGGTAGATACGCTGATCATGCGCCTTGTGGACATCATGCTCTGCTTTCCCACGTTTTTTCTGATTCTGGCGGTCATCGCGTTTCTGGACCCCTCCATCTGGAACATCATGATCGTGATAGGGCTGACCGGATGGATGGGCGGAACCCGACTGGTACGGGCCGAGTTTCTGTCCTTGAGGGAGCGGGATTTTGTTCTCGCGGCGCGTGCGCTGGGAGCAAGAGACACGCGGGTGATCTTCCGGCACATTCTTCCCAACGCGCTTTCGCCGGTGCTGGTTTCGGCGACCTTGGGGGTCGCCGGCGCCATCCTGACCGAAAGCGCGCTGTCATTCCTGGGCATCGGCGTGCAGCCCCCCACACCGTCGTGGGGCAACATGCTCATCGCCGGAAAACAGGCATTGGGTTCTGCGTGGTGGTTGTCGGCCTTTCCCGGTTTGGCCATTCTGATCACGGTGCTGGGCTACAATCTCCTGGGCGAAGGCATCCGGGATGCCCTCGATCCCCGTCAATAGCCAAACGTCAGGAGATCGCCGCCATGCCAGAGCTTCCGGAAGTGGAAACCATCCGTTTGGGCCTTGAACCGCTGATCACCGGCAAAACCGTTCAGCGGATCA